>NZ_JBYSWF010000066.1:39674-44354 GCF_058780865.1 Pseudomonas sp. GP01-A4 | reverse complement strand
TAGGGGACTCGAACCCCTGTTACCGCCGTGAAAGGGCGGTGTCCTAGGCCACTAGACGAAGGGGACACAAACCTTCTATACAACGTGATCAGGCTGAGTCTGATCGAATTCAAGGACGGTGTGGCCAGACCTTGAACCTGTAAATTGGTGGAGCTAAACGGGATCGAACCGTTGACCTCTTGCATGCCATGCAAGCGCTCTCCCAGCTGAGCTATAGCCCCTCGTCGGTGAGGACGGGGCGAATCTTAATGGCGTATTCGAAACGTGTCAAATTTATTTTCAACAATTTTCAAAATTTTTTGCCGAGATAACAATCACTTACCGAGCAAACCCCGGAAAACCGGGGTTTGGCCGTTACAACAGCGTGCTTAAGCGATAGCGCCCAGCAGCTTTTCCCATTCCTTGTTTTCTTTCTTCGACACACCACCAAGCAAATCAAGGGCTTGGCGCAGACGGAAGCGAGTCAGGTCCGGGCCCAGAATTTCCATCGCATCGAGCACCGACACCGAACTCGCCTGCCCGGTGATCGCGGCAAACATCAGCGGCATCGCATCGCGCAATTTCAGTTCCAGGGATTCAACCACCGCCTGGATAGTCGCGGTAATCGCATCCTTCTCCCACTGGCGCAGGCTTTCGAGCTTCCACAGGATCAACTGCATCAACTGGCGAACCTGGTCACCCGAGAGTTTCTTCGACTCAAACAGCTTCACGTCCGGGTTCACGCCACCGGCAAAGAAGAAACTCGCCAACGGTGCGACCTGGCTGAAGGTCTCCACCCTGCCCTGCACCAGCGGCGCGATCTTCATCATGTACTCGGGGTTCAACGCCCACTGCTGCACGCGGCTGGCGAACTCTTCCACCGGCAGGTCACGCAGCCACTGGCCGTTGAGCCACGAGAGTTTCTCGATGTCGAAGATCGGCCCACCCAGGGACACACGGGACAGGTCGAAGTTATCGACCATTTCCTGCAACGAGAACTTCTCGCGCTCGTCCGGCATCGACCAGCCCATGCGGCCCAGGTAGTTGAGCATCGCTTCGGGCATGAAGCCCATGCGCTCGTAGAAGGTCACCGAGGTCGGGTTCTTGCGCTTGGACAACTTGCTCTTGTCCGGGTTACGCAGCAGCGGCATGTAGCACAGCTGCGGTTGTTCCCAGCCGAAGTACTCGTACAGCAGGATCAGTTTCGGCGCCGATGGCAGCCACTCTTCGCCACGCAGTACGTGGGTGATGCCCATCAGGTGGTCGTCCACCACGTTGGCCAGGAAGTACGTCGGCAGGCCGTCGGTCTTCATCAGCACTTGCATGTCCATGCGGTCCCACGGGATCTCGACGTCACCGCGCAGCATGTCCGGCACCACGCACACGCCTTCGCTCGGCACCTTCATGCGGATAACGTGCGGCTCGCCGGCAGCCAGGCGCCGGGCCACTTCTTCCTTCGACAGCAGCAGTGCGCGGCCGTCATAGCGCGGGGTTTCACCACGGGCCTGTTGCTCGGCACGCATCTGGTCCAGCTCTTCGGCGGTGCAGAAGCACGGGAAGGCGTGGCCCATGTCGACCAGTTGCTGGGTGTACTGCTTGTAGATGTCGCTGCGCTCGCTCTGGCGATACGGGCCGTGGGGGCCGCCGACGTCCGGGCCTTCGGCCCAGGTAATGCCCAACCAGCGCAGCGCATCGAAAATCTGCTGTTCCGACTCGCGCGTGGAGCGCAGTTGATCGGTGTCTTCGATCCGCAGGATGAATTCACCGCCATGCTGCTTGGCAAAGCAGTAGTTGAACAAGGCGATGTAAGCAGTACCTACGTGGGGATCCCCAGTAGGCGATGGCGCGATGCGCGTGCGGACGGTGGTCATGGCGGGTCTCGAATTGGCGATAAAACTGAAAATGAAACAAGGGGCGAATGGTAACAGCCCCAAGCCCTTGGGCTCCAGCGTGGGGAGGCGAACAAAGGGCATATGAGACAAGCTCCGGTCTCAAGTCTCGACATGGCTATTTGCCAGACCGTTCGCTGGCTATATTCCATTACCTTTTGTCGACGACATTATTGCCATGCCTGCCCCGCTCAAACGCCGCCTGTTTATCTTCCTGTTTATCGTGGTCCTGATCGCCGGGGGCTTTTTCGCTCAGTGGTTCTTCAAGGGCCGTTTTTATGAAAGCACCGACAACGCCTACGTCCAGGGCGAGATCACCCGGGTCTCCAGCCAACTGGGTGCGCGCATCGTCGAGGTGCTGGTGGGCGACAACGAGCACGTGGAAAAAGGCCAACTGCTGGTCAAGCTCGAAGGCGACGACTTCCACCTCGCCGTCGACCGCGCCAACGCCGCCCTGGCCATGCGCGAAGCCGAGCGCGTGCAGGCCCAGAGCAAACTGACCCAGCAAGCCAGCCTGATCGCCGCCGGTGCAGCCAAGGTCTCGTCCAGCCAGGCCACCCTCGGCCGCTCGCAGATCGACCTGAACCGCGCACAAACCCTGCGCAAACCCGGCTATGTCTCCGAAGAACGGGTCACCACCCTCGACGCCGACAACCACATCGCCCGCTCCCAGGTGACCATGGCCCAGGCCGACCTGCAGGGCCAGCGCCAGCAGGTCAACGCCCTGAACGCCGAGATCAAGCGCCTCGACGCGATGATCGCCAACGCCAGGACTGACCTGGCCCAGGCCGAACTGAACCTGACCCGCAGCGAAATCCACGCGCCCATCAGCGGCCTGATCGGCCAGCGTGCCGCGCGCAACGGTCAATACGTACAGGCCGGCGCCTACCTGCTGTCGATCGTCCCGGACCAGGACATCTGGGTGCAGGCCAACTTCAAGGAAACCCAGATCGGCCATATGCAGCCTGGGCAAAAAGCCGAGCTGACATTCGACGCCTACAGCGATACTCCAATCGAAGGCCGCGTGGCCAACCTGTTCGGCGCTTCCGGCGCGCAATTCAGCCTGCTGCCGCCGGACAATGCCACGGGCAACTTCACCAAAGTCGTACAACGGATTCCGGTCAAACTGACCTTCGCCACCGACAACCCGCTGCAGGGCAAAATCCGCCCGGGCATGTCGGTGACGGTCAAAGTGAACATCCAAGACCCGCACGATGGCCGGTGATCAACTGCTGCCGCCGGTAGGCGAACCGAGCCGGCGCGACTGGATCGCGGTCATGAGCGTGATGCTCGGCGCCTTCATGGCAGTGCTCGACATCCAGATCACCAACTCGTCCCTCAAGGACATCCAGGGCGCGCTGTCGGCCACCCTGGAAGAAGGTTCGTGGATTTCCACCTCCTACCTTGTGGCCGAAATCATCATGATCCCCCTCACCGCCTGGCTGGTGCAGCTGCTGTCGGCGCGTCGGCTGGCGGTGTGGGTCTCGGGCGGGTTCCTGATCGCCTCGCTGATGTGCTCCATGGCCTGGAGCCTGGAAAGCATGATCGTATTCCGCGCGCTGCAGGGCTTTACCGGCGGCGCGCTGATCCCCCTGGCGTTCACCCTCACGCTGATCAAGCTGCCCGAACATCACCGCGCCAAAGGCATGGCCATGTTCGCCATGACCGCCACCTTCGCCCCGTCCATCGGACCGACCATTGGCGGCTGGCTCACGGAAAACTGGGGTTGGGAATACATCTTCTACATCAACATCCCACCGGGCCTGATCATGATCGCCGGGCTGCTGTACGGCCTGGAGAAAAAGGACTCCAACTGGGACCTGCTCAAAAGCACCGACTATCTCGGCATCCTTACCATGGCCGTGGGCCTTGGGTGTTTGCAGGTGTTTCTGGAAGAAGGCCATCGCAAGGATTGGCTGGAATCCAGCCTGATTGTCAGCTTGGGCACTGTCGCCCTGCTCAGCCTGATCACCTTTGTGATCGTGCAGATGTCCAAGCCCAACCCGCTGATCAACCTGCGCATCCTCGGCAATCGTAATTTCGGGCTATCGAGCATTTCGAGCCTGGGGATGGGCGTGGGGTTGTATGGCTCGATTTATCTGCTGCCGCTGTACCTGGCGCAGATCCAGAACTACAACGCCCTGCAAATCGGCGAAGTGATCATGTGGATGGGGGTTCCGCAGCTGTTTTTGATTCCGCTGGTGCCCAAGCTGATGAAGTACGTGTCGCCCAAATGGCTGTGCACCCTGGGGTTCGGGCTGTTCGGGTTGGCGAGTTTTTCATCGGGGGTGCTGAACCCGGACTTTGCCGGCGACCAGTTCAACCGCATCCAGATCATCCGTGCGTTGGGGCAGCCGTTGATCATGGTGACAATTTCGTTGATTGCCACGGCATACATCATGCAGAAGGACGCGGGGTCGGCGTCGAGCCTGTTCAATATTTTGCGAAACCTGGGCGGGGCGATCGGGATTGCGTTGCTGGCGACGCTGCTGGATGCGCGCACCAAGACCTACTTTGATTACCTGCGTGAGGCGATTGTGCCGACCAATCCACAGGTGGCAGAGCGCATGGCCAGGCTGACGGAGACGTTTGGGAGTGAGACGGCGGCGTTGGGCAAGTTGAGTGAGATAGCGCATCAGCAGGCGCAGATCATGGCTTACAACGATGCGTTCCATTTTGTAGGGTTGGCGTTGGGGATCAGCATGGTGGCGATCTTGTTGACCAAGGCGTTGCCGGCGGGGCTTAAGGCTGGGGAAGCTCACTGAAATAACCTGTGGCGAGGGAGCTTGTTGTGGGGGGGGGGGGGGGGGGG
>NZ_JBYSWF010000066.1:0-39665 GCF_058780865.1 Pseudomonas sp. GP01-A4 | reverse complement strand
CTGGCCCCCCCCCCACAAAGAGCTTGAAGATCGTTCCCACGCTCTGCGTGGGAATGCCTCACTGGACGCTCCGCGTCCGCTCTTGGGACGCAGAGCGTCCCGGGCTGCTTTCCCACGCAGAGCGTGGGAACGATCATCACACAGCCAGCAACCGCTCCCGCAACTTGCCGATCTCATCGCGCATCTGCGCCGCCGCTTCAAACTCCAGATCCCGCGCCAACTGGTACATCTTCTCTTCCAGCTGGCGAATACGCTTGGTGATCTCGCTCGGCGAACGCAATTCCGCTTCGTACTTGGCATTCTCCTCCGCAGCCTTGGCCATGCCCTTGCGCTTCTTGCTGCGCGAGCCCGGCACCGTTGCGCCTTCCATGATGTCGGCGACGTCCTTGAACACACCCTTCGGCGTGATGCCATGTTCCAGGTTGTAGGCAATCTGCTTGTCGCGACGACGCTCGGTCTCGCCAATCGCCCGTTCCATGGAACCGGTGATCCGGTCCGCATACAGAATCGCCCGGCCATTCAGGTTGCGCGCCGCCCGGCCAATGGTCTGGATCAACGAACGCTCAGACCGCAGGAAGCCTTCCTTGTCCGCATCCAGAATCGCCACCAGGGACACTTCCGGCATATCCAGGCCTTCACGCAGCAGGTTGATCCCCACCAGCACATCGAAGGCGCCCAGGCGCAGGTCGCGGATGATTTCCACGCGCTCCACGGTGTCGATGTCCGAGTGCAAATAGCGCACGCGCACGCCGTGGTCGGCCAGGTAATCGGTCAAGTCTTCGGACATGCGCTTGGTCAGCGTGGTGACCAGCACCCGCTCTTCCAGGGCCACGCGCTTGGTGATTTCCGAGAGCAAGTCATCCACCTGGGTCAACGCCGGGCGGATTTCGATTTGCGGGTCCACCAGGCCGGTCGGGCGCACCAGTTGCTCAACTACCCGCCCGGCATGTTCGGCCTCGTAGTTACCCGGCGTGGCCGAGACAAAAATCGTCTGCGGGCTGATGCCTTCGAACTCGTCAAAACGCATCGGCCGGTTATCCAGCGCCGATGGCAGGCGGAAGCCGTATTCCACCAGGGTCTCTTTACGGGAACGGTCACCTTTGTACATCGCGCCCACCTGCGGCACGCTGACGTGGGACTCGTCGATCACCAGCAAGGCATCGTCCGGCAGGTAATCGAACAAGGTAGGTGGCGCCTGCCCGGACTCGCGGCCCGAGAGGTAGCGCGAGTAGTTTTCGATGCCGTTGCAGTAGCCCAGCTCGAGGATCATCTCCAGGTCGAAGCGGGTGCGCTGCTCCAGGCGCTGGGCTTCCACCAGCTTGTTGTTGGAGCGCAGGTATTCCAGGCGCTCCACCAGCTCAGCCTTGATGCCCTCGATGGCGCCCATCAGGGTTTCGCGCGGGGTCACGTAGTGGCTTTTCGGGTAGAAGGTGAAGCGCGGCAGCTTGCGGATCACCTCGCCGGTCAACGGGTCGAAGGCCGACAGGCTCTCGACTTCATCGTCGAACAGCTCGATGCGGATCGCTTCCAGGTCGGATTCCGCCGGGTAGATGTCGATCACATCGCCGCGCACGCGGAAGCTCGCCCGGGCGAAGTCTATGTCGTTGCGGGTGTATTGCAGGCTCGTCAGGCGACGCAACAGTTCGCGCTGGTCGAGTTTGTCGCCGCGGTCGACGTGCAGCACCATCTTCAAATAGGTTTCCGGGCTGCCCAGGCCGTAGATGCACGACACCGTGGTGACGATGATCGCGTCCTTGCGTTCCAGCAGCGCCTTGGTCGCCGAGAGCCGCATCTGCTCGATGTGGTCGTTGATCGAGGCGTCTTTCTCGATAAAGGTGTCGGACGACGGTACGTAGGCTTCCGGCTGGTAGTAGTCGTAGTAGGAAACGAAGTACTCCACCGCGTTGTTCGGGAAGAACGCCTTGAACTCGCCATACAACTGCGCGGCCAGGGTCTTGTTCGGCGCCAGCACCAGGGTCGGGCGGTTCACCTGGGCGATCACGTTGGCGATGCTGAAAGTCTTGCCGGAGCCGGTCACCCCGAGCAAGGTCTGGTGCGCGAGGCCGGCCTCAATGCCTTCGACCATCAGGCGGATGGCTTCCGGTTGATCGCCGGCGGGCTCGAAGCGGGTGACTAGCTGGAAATCCGACATAACGTACCTCTTGAGTCACCCCGGGGCCGGAAACAGCAACGGGGACGAAAAAGACCGCGACCCGCGACTGTTCGGCGCAGGTTGCAGGAAAAAACCATGATAGCTGTAGAAGTGGAGGCGAATGTGACGGGTTTCAAGGCAATCGTCCTACATGCCGTTGGTCACCCATGTTGCAATAAGACTAACGGTCGGTAAATAAACCGAAAAACTTGGCCGAAAAGCCGTTTCGGCTGTCGCCGTGAGCAGTGATGGCCTCTATACTAGCTCCCCGTTTGTGCACCGCTCTAGTGCATTCGGCTGGAGCGCGACACGTCCCTCCACTCTCTATAGAGCTGCCGCAAAAATGAGCCTGTTCTCCGCTGTCGAAATGGCACCACGCGATCCAATCCTGGGCCTCAACGAAGCATTCAACGCCGATACCCGAACCACCAAGGTGAACCTTGGCGTGGGCGTTTACTGCAACGAGGAGGGGAAGATTCCACTCTTGCGTGCCGTTGCCGAAGCGGAAGCCATTCGCGTGGCGCAACACGCCGCCCGTGGCTACTTGCCGATCGACGGTATTGTCGCCTACGACCAGGCCGTGCAAAAGCTGCTGTTCGGCGCGCAATCGCCGCTGATCAGCTCCGGCCGCGTCATCACCGCCCAAGCGGTCGGCGGCACCGGCGCCCTGAAAATCGGCGCTGACTTCCTCAAGCAACTGCTGCCCAACGCCGTCGTCGCCATCAGCGACCCGAGCTGGGAAAACCACCAGGCGCTGTTCGAAAAAGCCGGCTTCCCGGTGCAAACCTATCGTTACTACGACGCCGCCACCCACGACGTAAACCGCGCCGGCCTGCTGGAAGACCTCAACGCCCTGCCGCCACAGTCCATCGTCGTGCTGCACGCCTGCTGCCACAACCCGACCGGCGTCGACCTGAGCCCGGCCGACTGGCAACAAGTGCTGGACGTGGTCAAGGCGAAAAACCTCGTGCCGTTCCTCGACATGGCCTACCAGGGCTTTGGCGACGGCATCGACGAAGACGCCGCTGCGGTGCGCCTGTTCGCCGAGTCGGGCCTGACTTTCTTTGTGTCCAGCTCGTTCTCCAAGTCGTTCTCGCTGTACGGCGAGCGCGTGGGCGCCCTGTCCATCGTCACCGACTCCAAGGAAGAAAGCGCGCGCATCCTGTCCCAGGTCAAGCGTGTGATCCGCACCAACTACTCCAACCCGCCGACCCACGGCGCGGCGATTGTGGCGGCGGTGCTGAACAACCCTGAGCTGCGCGCCCAGTGGGAAGCGGAACTGGCCGAAATGCGCCTGCGCATTCGCGGCATGCGCGAGCAGATGGTGGCTGACCTGGCCAAGGCTGCTCCGGGCCACGACTTCAGCTTCGTCGGTCGCCAGCGCGGGATGTTCTCTTACTCCGGCCTGAGCGTTGAACAAGTGACACGCCTGCGCAACGAGTTTGGTATCTACGCGCTGGATACCGGCCGTATCTGTGTGGCGGCGTTGAACCAGAAAAACATTGATGCAGTGACCAAGGCCATCGTTCAGGTGCTGTAAGCCTGTTGTGATGCAAAAAAAGGGGAAGCCAATGGCTTCCCCTTTTTCATTCTGAAAACCGCGCCCCCTGTGGCGAGGGAGCTTGCTCCCGCTGGGATGCGAAGCGGCCCCAAAACCTGCCACCGTGAACTTTATGAATGAATGCGGTGCCTGAATTGGGGCTGCTGCGCAGCCCAGCGGGAGCAAGCTCCCTCGCCACAGGGTGGGTGGTCTGCCTTCAAGAGCGGGTGTTCAGCCCCTAAAAATTCGCTGCTTTCAGTCCGCTGCCCCTAGACTGACAGCAAGACAGTCCCTTCCCCTTGAGTATCCTATGAGAAACGACGACCTGGACCTGCGTGCCGACCGCGACGAACTGGACCACTTCACCCCGCGCCCACCCCCCGTCAAGCGCCAGAAAAGCCTGGTGCTGCAAGTCGCGCTCGGCGTATTCCTCGGTGGTTTGGCCTTATGGCTGGTGCAACTGGGCGCCGGCGCCCTGATGGCCAAGCTGGCCATGGGCACCTTCCAGTTCGGCGGCTGACAAAGATCAAATGTGGGGGCCGTCGAGCTTTAGCGAGGCCGCGATAGCGGTGGGTCAGGCACCCTCAATATCGACTGTGCCGACGCCATCGCAGCCTCGCTGAAGCTCGACAGCTCCCACAGGGGATCTACTCCCGCCTTCAGTCCGCTCTCTTGTGGCTGATGCAACTCGGTGCAAGCAGTCCCCCTGCAATTTGGCGGCTGACAAAGATCAAATGTGGGAGCCGTCGAGCTTCAGCGAGGCCGCGATAGCGGTGGGTCAGGCACCATAAATGTCGGCTGTGCCGACGCCATCGCAGCCTCGCTGTAGCTCGACAGCTGCTACGGCTACGATGCCAGGGCCAGGCCACGCTCTTCCAGCAACTGCACAAAACTGTTCAGACTCTGCGACACCGTACCCCGGCGCCAGATCAGCCAGGTATTCAGAATCCGGAACGTATCGGTCAGCGGCCACACACTCACCGCCGTAAACCCCGGCATGCTCTCCAGCATGCTCCGCGGCATCAGCGCCAACCCGGCACCGGCACTCACACAGGCGAGCATCCCGTGGTACGACTCCATCTCGAAGATCTTCCCCGGCACCGCGCCATCCTGTGAAAACCAGCGCTCGAAGTGATGCCGGTACGAACAGTTCGAACGAAACGTGTAGATGCTCTCCCCGCTCACATCCCGCCCCCGGGTGATCGGCGCGTGATGCAACGGCGCAATCACCACCATCTCCTCCTCGAACACCGCCACGCCCTCCAGCGTCGCGTGCAACACCGGCCCATCGACAAACGCCGCTGCCAGCCGCCCCGACAACACACCCTCGATCATCGTGCCGGACGGCCCGGTGGTCAGGTCCAGCTCGACCTTGGCGTGCTTCTGGTTATACGCCGCGAGCAATGCCGGGATGCGCACCGCCGCCGTACTCTCCAGCGAGCCCAACGCAAACGCGCCCTGGGGTTCCTCCCCCGCCACCGTCGCCCGTGCCTCTTGCACCAGATCCAGAATGCGCCGGGCATACCCGAGGAAATTCCACCCGGCCGGCGATAACCGCAGCCGGCTCTTCTCGCGAATAAACAAGTCCACGCCCAGGTCTTGCTCCAATTGCTTGATCCGCGTGGTCAGGTTCGACGGCACGCGATGGATCAATTGCGCGGCAGCGCTGACGCTGCCTTGCTCGGCAACGGCTTTGAAAATTTCCAGCTGGACCAGATCCAAGTCATTCTCCAAACGTGAACGTATTGCTTAATATTATTCAGTTTCCGAAAAAGATACAGCCCCGTACGCTGGCCTCCATCCCATTCACTGCGCAGGACGGTGCCATGAACTCCATTTCCTCCCAGACCCACGCGTTGTCGATCAACCCCGCCAACGGTGAAACGGTCGCCAGCTACCCGTATGAAACCGAGGCGCAGCTGGATGCCGCCCTCACCCGCTCGATCAACGCCTTCCGCAACGGGCGCAATACCCCCGTCGCCCAGCGCGCCGAATTGCTGCTGGCCCTGGCCAGCACCCTGCGCGACCAGGCCGAAGAAATGGCCCAGATGATCACCCTGGAAATGGGCAAACCCATCGCCCAGGCCCGTGGCGAAATCGAAAAATGCGCGCAACTCGCTGAGTGGTATGCGGCCCACGGCCCAGCCATGCTGGCCCCGGAAGCCACCCTGGTGGACAACGGCACCGCCCAGATCGAATACCGCCCGCTGGGCCCGATCCTCGCTGTAATGCCGTGGAACTTCCCGGTGTGGCAAGTGCTGCGCGGCGCGGTGCCAACCATGCTCAGCGGCAACACCTACGTGCTCAAGCACGCGCCTAACGTAATGGGCAGCGCGTACCTGATGAAACAAGCCTTCCAGCGCGCCGGCTTTGCCGATGGCCTGTTCGAAGTGATCAACGTCACCCAGGACGGCGTGTCCAAAGCCATCGCCGACCCGCGCATCGCCGCCGTGACCCTCACCGGCAGCGTGCGCGCCGGCATGGCCATCGGTTCCCAGGCCGGGGCCGCGCTGAAAAAATGCGTACTGGAGCTGGGCGGCTCCGACCCGTTCATTGTGCTCAACGACGCAAACCTCGACGAAGCCGTGCAAGCCGCCCTGATCGGCCGTTTCCAGAACTCCGGCCAGGTGTGCGCCGCCGCCAAGCGCCTGATCATCGAAGAAGGCGTGGTGGAAGCCTTCACCGCCAAATTCCTCGAAGCCAGCCGCAACCTGGTGATGGGCGACCCGACCGCCACCGAGACCTACATCGGGCCGATGGCCCGCTTCGACCTGCGGGACGAACTCGACGGCCAGGTCCAGGCCACCCTGGCCGAAGGCGCCACCCTTCTGCTGGGCGGCAACAAAGTCGAAGGCGCGGGCAACTACTACGCCCCCACCGTGCTGGCCAACGTCACCGACCAGATGACCTCGTTCAAACAGGAACTGTTCGGGCCGGTCGCCTCCATCATCACCGCCCGCGATGCGGACCACGCCGTGGCCCTGGCCAACGACAGTGAGTTCGGCCTGACCGCCAGTGTGTTCACCACCGACCCAGAGAAGGCACGCAGCATCGCCAACCAACTGGAAACCGGCGGGATCTTTATCAACGCCTACAGCGTGTCCGATCCCCGGGTCTCGTTTGGTGGTGTGAAAAAGAGCGGCTTTGGACGGGAGTTGTCGCACTTCGGTGTGCGGGAATTCTGCAACGCGCAGACCGTGTGGCTGAACCGCCGCTAAGCAAGCGCTGCAAACGATGGCCCGCCCTGCGGGTCATCGTGTTGTCTGGTTCAGCACCGTCACGTACGCACCGAACATATCCGCCATGGCGTCCGCATAGGCGGTGATTTGCGCCTCGGTGCGCGGGCTTCCCGAGAATTCCTTTGCCACTGAACTGAAGGTGGTGGCGATCAAATCGCAGGCCAGGGCACGGGTGGCTTCAGGCACCTGCGGCAGCAGTTCCAGCATGAACGCCTGGAAAATCTGTTGCCCTTCTGCGCGAACCTCATGGGCTTCGGGCGCATCACGGTACAGCGGCGCGGCGTCGCTCAGGGCGACGCGCATCTGCGCCTCCTCACATTCCGAACGAATAAACGCATGCACCAACGCCCGCAACCGCTCAAGGGCCGGCTGGCTTACGTCCTGCAGAATGCGGCTGAGCATCTGCGAGGTTTGCTGCCACTCATCCGTCTGCAGCCGAAACAGGATGGCCGCCTTGTTGGGAAAGTACTGGTACACCGACCCCACGCTGACACCGGCCTTTTCCGCGACACGGGCGGTGGTGAAACGGCTGGCGCCTTCCTTGGCCAAAACCTGAATAGCCGCTTCGAGAATGGCCGTCACCAACCCGGTGGATCGCGCCTGTTTGGGCTCTTTGCGTGAGGAAATCTGCGAGGTCTGGCGATCGGTCATGGGGCCTTCCTGCTGCCGTTGGAATGCGAATAGCGAATGTGACGAATTGTTCGCATACTTTAAATGCGACGAATCATTCGCATACTAGCCCGGCGCCTCACGGCGCTCAACCTGCAGCAGGACATCCCCATGAATACGCTTACCTCGGCCCCGATGGCGGCCCTGATTGAACGGTTGTACACACAGGCCGATGCCGCCACCAGCCCCGTCATCAACACAGTGACCCACGAAGAACGCGACCGCCTGATGCGCAGCAAGACCGACTACCTGGCACTCTACGGCATGCTGAAAGACCTGTGGTTGCCCGTCTCCCGCGACACCGGCACCCTGCTGTACATGCTCGCACGCAGCAGCAAAGCGCAGGCCATCGTCGAGTTCGGTACTTCGTTCGGCCTGTCCACCCTGCACCTGGCGGCCGCCCTGCGGGACAACGGCGGCGGCACGCTGATCAGCAGCGAGTTCGAGCCCTCGAAGATCGCTCTCGCCCGGCAACACCTGGAGCAAGGCGGCGTGAGCGACCTCGTGGAGATCCGCCAAGGCGATGCTCTGGTTACCCTGGCCACCGGCCTGCCCGACAGCGTCGACCTGCTGCTGCTCGACGGCGCCAAGGCGCTGTATGGCGACGTGCTGAACCTGGTGGAAAGCCGCCTCAAGCCTGGCGCGCTGATCATCGCCGACAACACCGACTACTGCCCCGACTACCTGGCCCGGGTGCGTTCGCCGGCAAATGGCTACCTGTCAGTGCCGATCGGTGACGACGTCGAGCTGTCAGTTCGCCTCGGCTAATACCCCTCATTGGAGGATTCGAGACGCCAGTGGAAGGGTGCGCGGTTTATACTCGGCACCCTCGCCTTTAACCCACGGCCTACGAACCGAGATACCCGATGAGCCTTTCCCTCTCTACAACCCCTGCGCGCAAGCCGCTCGCGCCCCTGCTCGCGTTTGTCATCCTGCTGTTTGGCGCCATCTTCCTGCAAAACAGCGTCGGCTCGCGCCAAGTGCTGTTGCTGGTGGTCGGCGCCGCACTGGGTTTGACGCTGTACCACGCCGCTTTCGGCTTCACCTCGGCCTGGCGAGTGTTCATCACCGACCGGCGTGGCGCGGGCTTGCGTGCTCAGATGGTGATGCTGGCGATTGCCGTGGTGCTGTTCTTCCCCGCGCTGGGGGCCGGCACGCTGTTCGGCCAGCCCGTGGTCGGGCTGGTGGCACCGGCCGGGGTTTCGGTGGTGTTCGGGGCATTCATTTTCGGCATCGGCATGCAGCTGGGCGGCGGTTGTGCGTCCGGCACCCTGTTCACCGTGGGCGGCGGTAATGCGCGCATGCTGGTGACGCTGTTCTTCTTTATCTGTGGTTCGTTGATCGCGACTCACCACGTCGACTGGTGGTTCTCGCTGCCTTCGTTCCCGGCGGTTTCCATCGTCAAAAGCTTCGGCGTGGTGCCGGCCTTGCTGCTGAGCCTGGCCGTATTTAGCATCATCGCAGCAGTCACCGTGCGCCTGGAAAAAGGTCGTCACGGGCAACTCGAAGCCGGCGTCACCAGCGAACACCAGGGCCTGCGCCGCTTCCTGCGCGGGCCATGGCCATTGGTGTGGGGCGCAATTGGCCTGGCCCTGCTCAACTACGCCACCCTGGCACTGGCCGGGCGGCCATGGGGTATCACTTCGGCGTTCGCGCTGTGGGGCGCCAAGGTTGCCGGCGGGTTGGGCGTGGACGTAGGCAGCTGGGCGTTCTGGCAAATGCCGGGCAATGCCAAGGCCCTGGCGGCGCCGGTGTGGGAAGACGTCACCAGCGTGATGGACGTCGGCATCATCCTCGGTGCGCTGTTGGCTGCGGGATTGGCCGGGCGTTTCGCTCCAAGCCTGAAGATTCCGGCACGCTCGCTGTTCGCCGCTGTGATCGGTGGGTTGCTGCTGGGTTATGGCTCGCGACTGGCGTACGGCTGCAACATCGGCGCGTACTTCAGCGGGATTGCCTCGGGCAGCCTGCATGGCTGGGTGTGGTTGGTGGCGGCGTTTATCGGCAATAGCGTGGGCGTGCGGTTGCGGCCGTTCTTCTTTGCAGGTGAGCGTCCGCAGGTAGCGTTGAGCGGTTGCTGACTGATCGTTCCCACGCTCCGCGTGGGAATGCCGCCGGGGACGCTCTGCGTCCCGCTGTTGGTGACGCGGAGCGTCACGGGATGCATTCCCACGCAGAGCGTGGGAACGAGCAGCATCATCGGCTTTTTGAAATCACTCCACTCATGTACTGATTCAAGTCGCGGAAGTCCTGAACTTTCCAGGTGAACGGTGACAACCTCACACCGTTCTCCCGCAACGTTCTGGGAATCAGGTCGCCATTTGGACGAAGAATGACGGACGACACGATAACGCCCGGATAATCACTCAAGCGTTTTTTGAAAGTAGCCGTTGTCAGGTCAGGCGTAGGCGGATTGCTTTTATTCGCCAAGGGTCCCGTGCCTTTGATATCCGCGCCGTGGCACATGGCGCAGCGCTGCAGATAAATGTTTTTCCCGTTAGCGTTGTCCGCAAAGGACAGTGATGTTTGAACCAGCGATAAAATCCCCAGCGACGCGATGAACGACTTTCTTATTTTCATCTTTCCATGTGGCCTTGTTGTAAAAATCCAATATCAACCAACCGAGCGTAAACGACCCGTGATCCAATCGCGGCTGTAAGCCAGCACGCGGCCCGACATCGCCGTCGGAAAATGAATAAACCCATGAGCCGCCTGCGGTAACAAAAACACCTCGGACCCCGCCCACCGCTCGGCCATCTGCAGCGTGTCGTCCAGCAACGGGTCCAGCTCCCCCACAAACATCAGCGCTGGCGGCAGCCCGGCAAGGTCGCCATACAACGGTGACAACGGCGGCTGCCGACGCTGCTCGTCACTCAGGCCCGGCGTCAGCAAACGCAGCGCCTCCACCATGCCCGGCCCGTCCAGCAACAGCGTTTCCCGCCCCGCCGTGCGCACGCTCGGTGTACCGGTCAAATCGTAGACGCCGTAATACAGCACCGCCCCGCTCACCCGCGCCAGCAATTCGGGCGATTGCTTCAGCGCCAGCAGCGTGGCCGCCGCCAGGTGCCCCCCGGCAGACTCGCCGACAACGATCACCGGCAGGCCGGCGAACTCTTCACAGTCCCCGAGCAACCAGCGCGCCGTGGCCAGACAGTCTTCCAGAATCCCTTCGACCGGCGTATTCACCGCCAGCCGGTAATCCACCGACACCACCGCCACCTCGCACGCATTCACCATGGCCACGTTGAGGTCGTCATTCATCTGCGCATTGCCGATCACCCAGCCGCCGCCATGGATATCCAGCACCACGCCTTTGGCCTTGCCCTTCGGCCGGATGATGCGCACCGGCACCGAGCCCACCCGCCGGCTTTCAGCCTGCAGGCCATGCTTGAGCAACTTGTTGCCGGCCACCATCTGGCTGGAGCGCAACAGCGCCTGGATCACCCGGGGCGTCACGCGGTTGCGGATGCGAAAACGCGGCATCCAGGCGAGCTTCTGGTTAAAGCGCTGCATTTGTGCCAGTTCATGTTCGTTGGCAGGCCACAGTGTGTGAGTTCCCAATTCGATATTCCCTCTATCTCTAAAAGAGATGTTCACCTTGGCCAGTGTGCGTGGGCATCATGGCAATGATGTTTCCGCCCTCTGCCCACGTCGCCAGGCTCAGCGGTTATTGCGCAGGATGGAGAAATTCAACGCAGACGCAACGCTGAGCCACACCAGGTACGGGAACAGGATCAGCCCGGTGATCAAATCCAGCCGCACCGTCAGCAGCACCATGGCGGCCACTACCAGCCACAGCAGCGTGATGATCACCATCCCGGCGAAAATCCGGTGGGCACCGAAGAACACGGGCGTCCACAGGGTGTTGAGCGCGATCTGTGCAGCCCATAGAGCCAGCACGATTTCGCTGCCGGGGATCAGGGTCAGGCGGTAGCCGGCCCAAGCCAGCAGCAGGTAGATGATTGTCCAGGCGACCGGGAACAGCCAGTTGGGTGGCGTGAAGCTGGGTTTGACCAGGGTGGCGTACCAGTCGCCCGGTTTGAAGATAATGCCGGTGCTCGCAGCAGCACCGCAGGCCAGAAGAAAAATAAACAACGTCACCATGATCGGTCCTTAGCTGAGAGCAGCTGCCTGGAGATGAAAGCCTTGACGGCGGTTTCAGGGTTGGACGCCCCGCGCAGCAAAAAGTGTATTTTTCTTTGCTCCGTGCCCCGCCACAGATGCCCTAGCTGAACGCGATGTAAACAGGCTGCTGCTCCACCGCCGACTGCTCACAAGCACGCACCAGATCCCGTACACAATAAAGTCGCCAGCCCTTGCCCGCGCCCCACTTGGCAGCCACATCATCAAACGACGCCGCTTCATCCCGCGCGGCCCGCTCCCAATCATCGTGGCCGATATCGGCGATCAAGCGTGTTTGGTAGTCCTTCAAAAAGGGAAGCAAGCCCTGCGCATGATCAACCTCCAGCAGCACAACGTCAGCCGAGTCCAGTTGCTGCCTGGCCGCCTCGACCCAGTCCCGCGCCTGCAACGGCAGCGCGTCCAGCACCGCCTCAAAGGCCGACCCCGACTTGTCGCTGCCCTGAAACGAACCACACCCAATCTCGCCACCCGCCATGTCGCTCTCCTTGATAGTGATTCATACGCGCAGGGTTACTGCCGGCGACTACTTTTCCGGACAGGGATTGAACACTTCCGTCGCCGCCACCGCAGACACATACGGAATTTTCGTGCCTGGAATGATCCCGACGGAGTAGGCATTTTTGCCGGTGTCACGCACATAGGTCTTGTCGGTGGTCAGATCGCCCGGCTGGTTCTCACCGAGCAGGTAATCCAGAAACTGGATTTTCACCGGCGTGTTGAACTGCCCCTCGGCCGTCAGCGGAATGATCTGAGCAGCCCCCGCCCGAGTGAACGCGAAAAACGCCGCGGCGGCTTCACGGCTGCGGAAGGTTTTCACGCACAGCACATCGCGGGTACGCAGTGTGATAAAGCGCTGATAACGGCCACCGGAATAGGTGCTCAGAATCAAGCCATCGTCCACCAGAACGCCCAGCCCCTGAGTGGCACGGCACTGGCCATCGCCGCCATTCTCCGAGCCGTAGGGCAAGTAGCACCAGTTGGTCTGGCTCAGGGCCCGCACCGAACCGGGGGCAATCTGTAGGTCGTGCTCGATTTGCTGCCGGGCTTCGGGTGTTTGATACGGAATGCTGCAGCCGCTGAGGATCAGGGCCAGTAACACGTACAACAGGCGATAAGAGCGCATAGGTTTTCCATAACGGGCACGGCAGGTCGTTGCGCGCGTTGCCAGGGGGTCATTCCTTTGAAAGCTGCGCAGGTTTTGTCACATTCTACGACAAGTACCTTTCGGCGAAACTTTATGGAAATACAGATTTCGGAAACGTCCGACTGGCAATTGTTCGCGGCCATCGCCGAAGTGTTGGAGCACGGTTTGAACGGTTCCATTTGCGGGATAAAGGAGATTTGCGTAGGCCGTAGCACCTTGCTCCTTTGCCTACGCTTGCGTCAGAATCCGCCGGCTTGTGCACCTGGGTGGTCATCTCTAAGGTTGCTCGGTCGCTGAAAACTCAGTGATCGGGTTTAGTAGCCCTGCTTTGAATACTTACGTGCATGAACCTCATCTTCCAGACGTCTTGTCTGTGCTTGATGGTGGCTGTGCGTAGGGCGCCCTCGGGCGCGCCGGCTTTAAGTATTCACCGGTCTACTAACCTGCGCACAGCTGCCACCCTATCGTTTAGTAGCGACGAGGTGGCGGCCCGACTCAGGAATACTTATATGTTCAAGATAACGCCGAATCCGCCAAACAAGCCGGATCAAAAACTCCACCAGGCTGCCCAGCGCGCCATTGATCACTACCTCAATCCCGGCACTGATGCCGAGACGGTCCCAGAGACAACCGCCCTCTTCAGCGTCACCTCCGGCGTCAGCAGCGAAATCCTGATCGCCAACAGCTACGAAACCGTTTCCTCCGTCAGCGCCCTGCTGCTCGACCTGTCCGACGAACTGACCGGCAAAGACCGCGACGTGGCATTGGCCATACACCAACTGAGCGAATTGAGTGTGCTGCTGATCGGCAAACTGATGGACCGCGAAACACCACGGGCGTAGAACCCAACGCGGCCCTGCGGGACTAGCCCTTCAACTCACCCAACCGATTACTCGCCGCGTCGTCGTATGTCATATACAGCGACTCGGCGGGAGGTGTGCGGTGCATTCAGCCATTGCTGAACCCTGCCTGGTTCGTTGTAATGGGCCAAGTCGAAACCCAACAGGTGATTCATGGAAGCTGATCCGCTATGCCTAGTATTTGTACCAGCCCTCGTAGCCGTTCTCACCGCTGCTGAGAACAGTAAGGGCTCACCTCTTACTGAGGCTGAGGTCTGCGATATTCGGGACCGGGCGGTTTGTATCACCCTGCCATTCAGCGTGGCGCTCGATATGGAAAGGGAACGCGGCTATCCGGATATAGTTGCGGAGAACTGCTGGAGTGAATGGCAAAGCCGTAAATGTCATTGATCGATGTGGTCAGTACCACTTCACGTCTTTTCTAAAAGACTGTATGTAATGGTTGCCTAACTCAATTTTAGCGAGCGTGTTATGCCTGAATTAAAATGTTTCTTTCTTGATCATGACGTTGATATTGATCCAGATCCTCAGGCATATGCTGAGTTCTTCTTGAACTATCAATCTTCAAGGTGGCAGAAAGGGTCCGGTGATGGAGTGTTTAGCTATATTAGTGACGAAGGTGACAAGTCCGAGCTATCAGTGATAGAGAATAAAGAGTTAGGTATTTCAGTTAGATACAACATCCGAATATCCGGAGAACGAACAGGCGCTGAGTTTTATTCAGTGGGTACACTGAATAAAATTAATGTCGTTAAGAATTTTGGTGATGATCAGTTCGTACCTGAAGGCTCATTTTTAAAGCCCGATGTAGCATGGTTAGCGGTGGAAGATTTTTTAAAGAATCCGAGAGTTAAATCAGCTCGGATAACATGGTTGAATTCTGATGATATTTCCTGGCCCGACAGTTAATGAAATGACTTGATGTGCCTGGACAACCCGGCACCACGCTGAACAGAAAGGGGCCTTATTTTTTCGATTAAAAAACCAGACCTCTTTTCCTTCTTGATCACGACCTGAATCCCGCTACCGATACCGTCCCAGAGACGACCGCCCTTTTCAGCGCACTCTCCGGCGTCAGCAGCGAAATTCTGATTGCCAACAAACACGAAACCGTTTGCTCAGTCGGTGCCCTGCTGCTCAAGCTGTCCGACGAACTGACCGGACAGACCGCGATGCGGCACTGACCATCCGCCAACTGAACGAATTGAGCGAATTGCTGATCGCACACTGATGGACCGCGAAACACCTCGAAGCTAAAGCCGAACGCGGTCCAGCGGGACTAGCCCTTCAACTCACTCAACCGATTACTCGCCGCGTCGTCGTATGCCACATACAGCGACTCGGCGATTTGGCTTTTGATAGCCTTGGCGCTTTCCAGACCCAATACAAAACCTTCAGCCTTCCCGCCTGCGCGGTTGAGGTCTTCTTTGGTGTCAGCACCGGTGATGGCGTCGAGGAGCTTGATGGCGTGAGGGCCTACGCCTTTTGGGAGGCTGATTTGGTCGATGCTCATTGGGATGCCTCGGATGAGGTGCGGGATGGGGTGATGCGGGGTGAAGAGGTCATGGGCGATACCTTGAGATTGAGGTCGGTAGCGCGTGGAACCACTGCCGGGGGGGCCATGGTAGACCGGTATGGGAATTAAAGGGCTGGTTTCGGCCAAAAGCTGCCTGTCGGTTGCCCACGCTTTGACCGATGGGGTAGATGAAATTTTGAGTATCGCTAGAGTCTCATCGTCATTGCCTAACTGTGCCATCCAGGGGCGACGGATCGACTGTATGCAATAAGCGTCTGATCGGTACACCCTCGGGCAATTGCACGGAGCTGAAGATAATCCGGCCCTTGACCTCGGTGCTCAGCTTCGCCAGTCGCCGCTCCGGCACGTCGTAGATAAAGGCTTGCCGGATCAAGGGATGGTCCATACAAAACGCCAACAGATTGAATCGAAAGCTTGTCGCCAAGCTAGCATTTATCATTACCAAGTCGAAAACGCTGTCGCCGTACTCCAGTAGATTTAGCATTTCTTCCAAGCTCGATACAGGTGCTATGGCGTAGTAGCCCTGGTAGTTGAAGTCTCGCTCCAACCGCAAACGTTGAAAGTGTTGCGGATCGGCAATCATGATACGCAAGGCTTTATTGGTCATGGGAGGCTCCTAGCGACCTGCGCCGTTCGCTGTAGCCAACGTAGCAGGTCGGCGCCGTCCATTGGCCGGGCGTGCCAGTAACCCTGACCCTGGGTGCAGCCAAGCTCCAAAAGCTCTCGATGTTGCTCGGCGGTTTCAATGCCCTCGACTACCACGGACATGCCCAGGGTGCTCCCCAAGGCTAGGGTGCTCCCGATCACAGCTCGGCAACGGGGCTCATCATTGAGGCCACGGACGAACTCAGCGTCGAGCTTGATTTCGTTAAACGGTAACTGACACAGGCGCTGCAACGAGGAAAAGCCTGCACCGAAATCATCGATCGACAAGCGACACCCCATCATGCGCAGCCGTATCAGGTTTTCCAGGCACATCGCCGGTACTTCGAGTAATCCGCTCTCGGTCAATTCGAAGGTTAAGCTTGAGCCCGGAGTCTGGTTTGACGCCAATATCCGCTTGATCTGCGACGTCAGCTCAACACTGGCAAGTTGGCTCGCTTGAAGGTTGAACGCAAGGTCCAGAGCCGCGCCCTGGCTCCTGATCTGCCACTGCAAGCTCAGCGCCTGACGCATCAGGCTGAACAGCAGTTCATCGATCAAGCCACAACGCTCAACCGTCGACAGAAACACAGCGGGCGCGAGCAGGCCCTTGGTGGGGTGATTCCAGCGCGCTAGGACTTCCACCCCCAATACCTCGCCGGTCCGCAAATCGAATTTGGGTTGATAATAGGGCTCCAGTTGCTGATCGATAAAAGCATGTCGTACCTGCTCTTCGCTCGCCTCCTCTACACACGCCGGGATGGACTGCGCGGACCGCCGCCCGCTCAGATACGCCTCTAGAAACTGACGCAAAATATCTGCGTGCAAAGGCTTGGCAACATCACCGAGCATATTCAGCCCCAACAGTGAGCCCATCTGCCTCACTGCGCGACGCACATCACTTGGCATGCAACTGCTGATCAAGACGGCGCCCAGTTGCCCGGCGGTACCAGCACGCTGAATGAACTCAAGGCCATCCATACCTTCCATTTGCAGGTCGCACAACACTACATCTACAGAGCCAACCGCTTGCAAGAGGGTCAATGCTTCCACACCATTGCCGGCCTCCAGTACCTCGGCGCAGCCCAATTGTTTCAGCAAGCTGACCGCTACGGAGCGCTGGAACAGGTGGTCTTCAAGCACCAGGACACGAAGTGGCAGGCTAGGCATTTTGGTTCACTCGGCTACAAAGGAATACGCCCATTTTCGAGGATTGACCTCTAGGATTAGCGTGGAAAATGGCTGAGTTTTTGTAGGAATTTTCCCAAAGGATCTTCTGCTTCAGACACAAAAAAACCGCGCCGGACACAGTCCGGCGCGGTTTACCAGATGAACTACTTGTAGGTAATCGTGAAATTCGCGGTAGCGTTGGCTACGCCTGGTTCAGGGCCAATGGTGCTGCCGGCGGTCTGAATATAACGAGCCCCGAACTGCAGGGTGGTAACACCGTCGCGTACTGGCATTACCGGGGTATCCACACCCAATGGCAGCGGCGTGCCATCTTGCTTGAGCACTTGTACGGCAACCCCCTTGGCGGTCGATTCTGCGTTGAGACCCATCACGCCATTCCCTGCGTCAACGATTGCCGAACCGCGGACGCCTTCAAGGCGGATATTGGCGTTGTTGCCCTGGAAGTAGTTCCAGGCCTGGCCCGAGACGTAAGTGCCGGCCAGGCAGTTATTCAACGTGATGGAGAAGTTCTGGGTAGTGGTGGTGGTGCCAGGACCGTTGAATACTCTGCGCTCCCAGGTGCCCATGGGCACGTCAACGATGTTGCCGGTCTCCTGGGGCAGGCTACAGCCGGCTACGGTGATGCTGCCATTCAAGACGCCGGTGGCCCAGCGCTCGGGACCGCTGCCATTGTTGATGTCAAAGGAGTAGATCTCCAGTCCGTTGAAGTCATGACTACCCGCACCAATTGGACCGGTCTTGACCAGGAAGATGCTGATGCCCGCGACCGCCCAAGACCCTCCGGGACCACAGCTTTCAATGCTGATGGGAAAGGTGCTATCGCCGACGCGGCACCAGTAACCGACCCCACCATCGTAATTGACTATGGCGCCTACCCCCGGAATATTGGTGCTGTACACCGACTCACCCAGGCCCTTGCCAACGGCCACCGGTACACTGCCGACCTTCGCGCTCAAGACATTTCCCTGCGCGGTAAAGAGTGTGGAGGTCGTGCAGGTTACGCCTTTGTTGACTGAATACTTCCGGATACCAATGGTCGAGCCAACCGGCGCATCCTGGGGAATATACAAAGCCCCAACGTTGTAGGTCAGCGTCGAAGGGTTTATGTCGCATTCCGCCCAAGCCAACTGGCCCACACACATCTGTAAAACACCCAACAAGATCAAAGCCAAATACTTGTTCATCACAACCTCACAAAGATGCTGTCATTGATAGAGAACGGGGGGCTCAAGGCGCAACCCGGCACAGCGCTTCCATCACGCGATAACCATCGGTGATCGGCGCCTGACTGATATCCAGTTGAATCTCGCAGCGTTGCGAGGCTTTCTCGCCCCACTTCATGCTGTAGGTTTTGCCCTCGCCTGCCGACAGCAACACCTGTCCACCCTGTCCTACCACGCCCACGCTGGTGCCCTTGTCGTCCTCGACAGTGGTGCCAAACGGCAGTAGTGAACCGTCTTGCATGCGGACGTTGAGCACGACTTTCTCCGAACGGCTCGCGGCGAATTTGGCTTTCACCACGGCGCCACGACGCGGCACAACATTGGTCACGCCTTCGGCGATGTCGACGTTGGTGTCCAGCTCGCTGGTGTCCACTGTCACGCGGTTCTTGCGGTACGGCGTGACATACGGCACCAAGGCGTAGCCCTGCTTGTTGGTGAGGATGCCCGGAGCGTTCTGCACGCCAACATTCGGGGTATCCTTGACCTCCACCAGGGCCACGGTTTCGCCCAGGGTCTGGCCGAACTCAATGCCTTCGCTGTGGGCCAGTACCGAACCCGAGGCGCTGATCGAAGCTTGCTTGTAACCTTGGCCAACACTCACGCCGGCGCCCAACTGAGCAAACGGTGCGCGGTAGCCGATCAGGGCCGAGCCATTGTTACCGGTGTTTTCCACGCGGTTGGCGTCGACGTTGTACGTCATCTCGCCATTGCGACCGCTGATGCCGGCACGCTGATCAAGGCTGCCATCGTTGTTGCGGGTGACGCTGAACGTACCGGTGCTGCGGGTCTGGCCGAGAGGCATCGATACGGTGAACACCACCTGATTGCTCTGGCCATAGTTGTCGGTCAGGGTCTTGCTGGCGTAGACGCCGTAGGTCACACCCTTGACCTGAGTGTTGAAGCCCAGTTGCATCTGTTTGTCTACACGGGACGAGCCCCAATAGTTCTGCTGGCTCACGTTTAGGTACAGCGAGCCGTAGCTGTCCAGTGCCTGGTTGAGGCTTGCCTCGACCTTGCTGCGCTTGGAGATGTTGGCGTAGTCGTTGGGCTGTTGCAGGCTTACCGCTTCGGAGAAGTCACGGTAGCCTTCAGTGGAGTAGCGATAGCCGGCGAACCGCACCGATGTGCCGGTCTCAAAAGCCTTGCCGTAACGCACGCTGACGCTCTGGCCTTTCTCGCTGCCCGCCTTGGCCGACCGCGCGTTGGGAATGTCGGTCTGAGCCTGAGTCACGTCCACAGATACCGCGCCGAGGCTGCCCAGGCTCTTGCCGACACCCACCACACCGGCACGATAAAAATCTGCGCCGAGGGCGCCTCCGTAAAGGGTCAGATCGAATGGCAAACCGTAGGCCAGCGACGCCTGGACAAACGCGGGGTGTTCACCGCCCTGTGCGGCATTGTATTGACCAGCGGTGAAGCTGTAGCGCCAGGTTTTTTCCCGAAGCATGTTGGCCAGAGTCGCATAAGGCTGGGTGAAGCGACGCTCACGGCCATCGGCTTCGGTGATGATCACTTCCAGGTCGCCACTGCCGGAGGCCGAGTTCAAATCGTCGATCTCAAAGGCACCGGGCGCCACGTAGGTGGTATACAGCGAATACCCGTTCTGACGCACTTCCACCTTGGCCTGGGTTTCGGCAATACCGCGAATGATCGGCGCATAACCCTGCATCGAGTCGGGCAACATGCCCATGTCCGAAGCCACTTGCATACCGCGAAAAGGCACGCTGTCGAACACATCGCCAGGCGTGAAGCTTTCACCGACGGTCAGGGTGCCCTTGATGGCAGTCAGGTCGCGCTGGGCGTAGGTGTTGCTGCGCTGCCAGTCGCGGCCGCCTTGGTCATCCTGGCGGAACGAGGAGCTGGAGCGAAAACGCCAGTCGCCATAGTTAAAACCGCCGGTGGCATACAGGTTGTACTGGTGGCCGCTGCCCCGGGCATCGCTGCTGGTTTGCGCAGCCGAGAACTGATAATTGAGCATTGCGGCATTGATCCCGCGGTCCCATTCCTGCGGATCCACATAGCCGGCGGCATCGCGGCGCAAGGCGATCTGGGGCACGCTGATATCCAAGACCAAGCGGCTCGCATCGAAACTTACCGAGGCTCCGTCAATCAGGCTTTCCAGGTTGACGCATTCCGGCAGGATTTCACCTGGGGTGACGAAGCCATCAAGCTTGATCCCAAGTTCCTTGAGGAAGTCTTCAGACAGGCAAGCCTTCACGTCACCACTATCGGCGTCCTTGGCAAAGGTCATGTCGCGGCGGCCAAAGAAGCTCTGGTTCAGGCGCACCGCCACCGGGTAAGTGCCGGGGCCGATGCTGCCACTGTTGGCGATCGCGTCCAGGTCGAGGTTAGGGCCGGCACTGGTGCCGCCAAACGACTGCATGAAGCTGGAATCAAACTTCGCAGGCTCCCCCGCTTGCGCCAGGCTGCCGACAAACGCGGCCAGGACAGCAACGCACAGCGGCAAAGGTGCAAAAGGCACGTTTGAATGGCTGATACTCGGGATATGGATTCGCATGGCAATACTCAATACGAGCCCGTCGCACCACACAGGCGGCACGCGGTTTCGTTCGCAGGTAAAAGGGATGGAGCGTGTTAGCGGGGGCTGCCCAGCGGGGCTTTTTGTGGGTCGGTGTAGCCGCCGTAATCGTTGATGGCGCTGAACTCGACCTCACCGCTGGTGCCGGTAAAACCCGGTAGCGAATAACGCTGGCTGCTCATTGGCGCGACCATCGTCGGCTCGTTGACCTCGACCGAGCGGCCACTGGCGTTGACCTTCACGCCGATAAACGACACATGGAACGCCGACGGGTTATTGACCACCAGCACCGGCTTGCCCTGCGTCTGCACCAGGCTCCACTGCAACTTCGGCAGCGTGTCCAGTACCGAACCCTTGAGGCCGACAGGGCGATAAAACAGCTTAATCCTGGTGCGCATAGCAATCTTCAGGGTGTTCTCGTCGCCGGCACTCGCCACCGGGATTTCCTGGGCGTTGAAATAAAATACCGACTCGCGATCCGCCGGCAGGTTGCCCGGCACCTTCTGGATGCGCACTACTTGCTCTTTACGTGGGTCGAGGCGAAACAGCGGCGGGGTCGCCACAAACGGCGTCGGGGTGCTGTTGTCATCTGCCTCGGTGTTAACCCAGGTTTGCACGGCATACGGCTGGGAGGTGGTGTTGCTCACCGTGATGGCGGCGTCACGCTTGCTGCCATCGAACACTACCCGTGTACCGCCGAGCATGATGCCGGCCTGGCTGACGCTGCTGAGCAAGCTCGCACCAACCAGCAGTGCCGCCAGGGACAGAGTTTTGAAGGGAAAGGCTTTCATGTCGATCATCCTCTTGCCGTTGGGATGGCAGCCGGAGCGCGTTGACCCGGCTGTGCATCGAGGGGCTTACTGGTAGTCGATGGTGAACGCTGCCTTGGCGTTGGCCGGACCCGCAGTGGAAGCACCGGTAGCGATGTAGTTGGCGGTGAAACGCAGTGGCTGGGTCAGGTCGGCGTAGGGCGAGGAATCCAGGCCCAGTTGCACGTCCTTGCCTTGGGCGTCCTTGATCTGTACCGCGACGTTGGTGGCTGCGCCGGCGTCCGGGGCTATGCCAACCCATTGACCACTGGCACCAGCGTTGCCGCTCAGGGACAGGAACTTGACCACGGCTTTCTTGCCGGCAACGGTGCAGCCAGGGGCCGACGTGTCGATGGTCAGGCTAAAGGCGCCGCCGCCTGCGATGTCGCCTATTTTTGCCAGGGAGGTGGCAGGTACGTTACCCAGGCTCACATCACCGGCGCCGGCCGAACCGTTCAGGTCGCTGACCACTACCGGGCAGGTGTTATCGGTGACGCTACCGATGAAATTGATTTCGCCATCGGCGGCCATCGCGGCTTGGGAACCTGCGGCGAGGACTACAGCGGCAACCAGACTTTTCAGAGCAAACTTGTTCATAACGGTATCCAGATAATAAGTGGTAGGGAGTCGGCCCGCTGGGGCCTTGACCTCATGTTGGTAGCGCTGCCGGTGGCAGGTTTTTCGCTTCAACGGGTTCATTATCGGAATTGGAGGAAGGACTAAATGTAGGAAGCAGCTATTCGATTTGTAGGAAATTTCCCAGTGATTTTTCCAGCCTTCGGCGGCGTTTCCAGGTGCAGGAAACGCGGCTGAACGCGACGTCGTGAAGGGCTAGTAGTAATTGATGGTGAAGGTCGCGGTGGCATTCGCCGGGCCGGCGGTGATGCTGTCTGCGGTCTGGATGTAGCGGGCTTTGAGCGGAATGCTGTAGCTGGCGCCTTCTTGAGTAAGAGGGGTGATACCGCTGGCATGCAACGTAGCTAATGACAACGGAGAACCACGGCTATCAGCAACTTGCAGGCCTACCCCTGTGGCTGCGGGCGAGTTGCCTTGAGCACTGGGGTTAAGGCTTAAGATGCCCAGGGATGGGTTGATAGCGGCCAGAGTCGGATCAATACGTACTTGCAGAGTGTTGTTCTTACGTGAGCCAAGATTGCTGCTGGAGCCATCGTCCGCCCAACGCGGTCCGGTATCCTGATAATAGCCATTGAATGCAGGACAGTTGTTCAGTGCGATATTGAAATCCTTCCACTGAGTGAAGGTGTTCTTGCCGGAAAACTCGTTGGTCAGATGCGTGCCCATTGGTACGTTTACGTCCGGGGTTAAACAGGTACGCGAGACGATGTTGATGCTTCCGGAATAGTTGACCCTCATAACCTCAAGACTGTTGCTGGAGATCCAGTTCTGCGAAACCGTCGGCAGCGAGGCTCCCTGGATAGTGCCCGCTGTGACCTCACCGATTTTTATGAACGAAAGATCAAATGTCAGCGTGTTTGAAATGGTCCACACACACTCAACTTCATTGTTGCCACAATTACCAATGCTGGTTGAGGTGGGCATAGCATTGCCGGCGTACCAGACAACGACGCCAATGCCCTTGACCCCGGACTCATAAACCTTGCCCCCGTAAGGAACACCCACCCAACTGGACAAAGGCATAGGTGTGACAGACGGCCAACGCCTGGTCTCGATGTTGTAAATCCCAGGTGAGCAGCCGAACCTGACGGGTGAAACTTGCGTGAACGTTTGTCGATAGATCTCCGCACCTAACGGTACATCCCTGCCGACAGTAAGATTGCCGCCCAAAAGCGGTTGAGTGCGAATCATCGGGGCCGTATCGCTGTAAAAGTTGCAATCCGCCATAGCCATCCCTGTCACCAACGACAGCCCTATCACGGTCACACCGGCTTTCAGCCCCCTTATCCACTTCATTATCTGCTCTCCCGTGCGTTGCTCACTGAGGCAACGCGACTATCCAATTGATCGACCGCACACACCGCATCCACTTGGCGCAATGTCTTGCCGTCACTTTTCCCCGCAGGCAATGGCAACGAGCATTGCTGCCCCGCTTGCGTGCCCCAACTGATCAACAACCGCCGGGCATCTTCCTTCACCCGGGCATAGAGCTGACCGCCCTGGCCGACCACGCCCACCGATACGCCTCGGTCATCCACAACACTGGCGCCAAACGGTAGCGGGCTACCATCAGCCAGGGTCACGTTAAGCAGCAGGGCCTGACCATTACTGGTGCCGTACTTGAGCGCCACCACGGCACCGGCCCGAGGCGCGACTTGCTGGCTGGTTTCAGTCAATTCAACGTCCAGGGACGTGCCCAGCGGATCGATGGCTACCTCGTTCAATTCATAAGGACGCAGGTACGGCACCACGGCATTGCCGCGACCGTCGAGGCGCAAGCCAGGGAAGCCCACCACCTTGGCACCCTCAGCCCCCTTCGCACTGACCACCGCCATGGTTTCACCGCGATAAGGGGTAAAGGTCACTCCGCTGGGGTGTGCCACGACACTGCCGCTGGCATTCAGGGACAGGCTGTTATAACCATCACCCTGGCTAACGGTGGCGCCGACAATGGCTTTAGGGCCGGTATACTGGCCGTTGACCGAGGTATTGTTGGTGCGGCTGGCGCCTTCATGGCTGCCGGTCAGGCTGTAGTTGTACTGGCGGTCTTCACCGGCCGTGCCGCTTAAAGTCGTTTGTTCGCTGTAGCTGCCGTGGGTATCACGCAGTACACGACCCGACAATTGCGGCGAGTTGACCGAACCGCCGAACTCCAGTGGCATGCTAACGGTGAGCAGCAAGCTGTTGTCCATCTCGCCCAGGCCAATGCGGCTGCGGTTGGCACTGATGCCATAGCTGACCTGCCGTACCTGTTTGTTGTAGCTGAACTGGTACTGCACGTCCCGTCCCGGCTGGTTCCAATAGTTCTGGGTAAAACCACTGAACGCCACCTGGCCCCAGGGCCCCAGACTCTGGTTGGCCGTCAGGGTCAATCGGCTACGCGGGCGCCCGTAAAGGCTGGTGTCCAGGCCGTTGCGCTCGGCATCCAGCAACTGCATCGCGTTGCTGAAATCCAGGTAGTTCTCGGTGGAAAACCGCGTCGCCGCCACGGCAAAGTTACTTCCGGTACTGAGGATGTTTTTGCTGTAACTCATGCGCACACTCTGCCCGCTGGCCTTGCCGCTCTTGAGGTCGGTCTGGGCCTGGGTCAAGTCGATCCCCATGGCACCAATCGGCGTACTGAACGCCAGGCCGCCAAGCAGCGCGCGGTAATCATCACTGCCCTGAACACCGCCATATCCGGTGAAGATATTGCTCAGACCCAGTTGGTAGGTACCTTGCACCAGCTTGGCCTGGCGCTCGATGTAGTTATTGCGGGTTTCACCTGCAGTAACGTTGAAACGCGAAGTGCCGGGGCGAAGCAACTGTGCGGTGGACGCGTAAGGCACTATGAAGCGTTGCTCGCTGCCGTCAGCCTCATAGACGGTCACTTCCAGGTCGCCGCCGTAGCCGGTGGAATACAAGTCGTCGATGACAAAGGCCCCCGGCGACACTGTCGTCTCATACAGCAGGTTACCGGCCTGGCGCACCGCCACCCGTGAGGCAGTGCGGGCGATCCCGCGAATCACCGGGGCATAACCGCGCTGGGATTCGGGCAACATGCGGTCGTCGGTGCCCAGTTGCACACCGCGATAGGCCAGGGTGTCAAAAATCTCGCCACTGGTATTGGCTTCGCCGACGGTCAACTGGCTCTTGAGCGAGGTAACGTCACGCTGGGCGTAGGTATTAAGGGTTTGGTAGTTCTGCCCCGTATCCTTCTGCCAGTTCAACGAACCGTTATGACGCAGGCGCCAGTCCCCCAGGTTCAAACCGGCGTTCAGGCCCAGGTAGGCTGAGTCGTAATTGCCGGTGTTGGTGGTGTTGTGGTTGGCGTTGAAGGTGTAGCTCAAGGTCCCGGCGGTGACGCCACGGTCCCACAGTTCAGGGCTGACATACCCACGTGCATCCCGGCGCAGGGCAATTTGCGGGATGCTGATATCCAGTTGCTGGCTGGAAGGCGAAAAGCTTGCCGTAGCACCCTCGATCAATTGGCTCAGGTCCAGACAGCTTGCGCCGCTCTCCAGCTCGGCCGTGGCCTGGGTCGACAGCTTGTGCAGGTCCACGCCAATGAGCTCCAGCAAGCCACGGCTGAAGCACACCACCGGATGGCTACCGTCTTCGGCGGCATTGATGCGAATGTCCTGGCGACTGACCAGCTTGCCATTGACCGCAACATCGGCCCGGTAATCACCTGGCAGCACGGGGTTGCCCTTTTCGTATTGAGTCAGGTCCAGGCTGCGAGAGTCCTCAGGCAAAAAGGCATCGTTGAACTGCACGTCTTCAGCCCAGACCAACGGAGCCAGGCATACACCCGGCATTACGGCCAAAGTCTTGAGAATCAGCACCGTCAGCGGATTTAGGGCAAAGCGGCGGCTCACCTGCGGGCAGTGGCCCAGGCGTGGGATAGTCGTCATAAATCACTCGTGCGCTAGAACATTCGCGGGTGGATCAGGGCTTGAGCGCCTGCTTGATCGGCATCAGCGCGCCGTAGTCATTGATCGCGTTGAACTCCACTTGGGCAGCGGCACCTGGCAGCGACTTGAGGCCCGGCAAGGCAAACACCTGGTTCTCGCCGGGGTTGATCATGCCGTTGTCGCTCTCGAAGCGCTGGTTGCCGACGGCAAGGGTCAACTCCACCAGAGAGACGTGAAACGCCGTCGGGTTGAATGATTGCAGCGCATAACCCTGGCCCTGGGGGATAACCTTCCATTGCACCTGCGATGGCGCCTCGGCAGCTGTGCCCGGCAGGCCGTCGGGTCGATAGAAAATCTTGATCCGCGAACGAAAGGCCATTTGCAGCACATTCAGGTCCACCGGGCCCTCGGCCTTGGGCGGAATTTCCAGCACGTTGAGCCAGAACACTGACTCCTTGCCCGTTGGCAGTGCCGCCCCCGTAAACATCAGGCGCAAGCTCTGGCCCTTACTCGGGTCGATCCTCGAGACCGGCGGCGACAGCACAAACGGTGCCTTGGAACTGGTAGGACTGGACTGCACGTCCCCGGTATCCACCCAGGCCTGCACCAGCGCGGGGTGCAAGCCGTTGTTGTTCAATTTGACGGTGATTTCTTTCTGGCCCGCCGGGTAAATCAAGCGGGTACCGGTGATCACCACACCGGCCATGGCCTGGGAACAGACCAGCGTGGCCAGCACTAACCACGCGCTGCGACAAAGATTTTTCAGACAGGACATAAAACACCTCATCAGCCCGACATCGGCGCGCCGGGTCGCGGCGCGCTGACGTGAACGCGGCTTACTGGTAGTCGACGTTGTACGTCACGGAGCTGACCACAGTGCCTGGGGTGGTGGCGCCGGTAGCGAAGTACTGCACGGCGTAAGGCATGTTGGCTGCGCCATTACCGTCGATGGTGTTGCGGGTGGTCTTGGTGCGCTGGTTGGTGTTACCGGCCTGGATCACCGCGCCGCCTTGGGCGTCAACCAATTGCAACTGTACGTTGGTGGCGGTGCCAGTCATGTTGTTCAGGTTGCCGCTGATTGGGTCGACTGTAGCGCCGGAGTTGAAGAAAGCGGCCGCGGTGGCGGCGGTGCCAACACAGTTGCTCAGTTGAATATTGAAACCGGTACGGCCTTCAGCCTGGCCGGCAGCAGTCAGCAGGCCGGTAGAGATGGTTGGCAGGGTCACGGTGGCAACGGCAGGGGTGACCACGCCGTCTACCGCGATGGTGCAGGTCTGGTTAACCAATTCACCGTTGAAATTGATGGTGCCGTCGGCAGCGTTGGCGAACTGAGCGCCAGAAGCGCAAACCAGTGCAGCAAGCGTGAGGGCTTTAGTTTTCATGGTGCAACTCCAATGGGAAAGTTTTAAACACGGTCGCTAAGCGCTGATGAGTTGCCAGGTGCTGAATGCGCGCTGGAATAAACAAAGCATCTGCTGTGTGCGACGGGTTTATCTTCCTTTCATGGAGTTTTGAGTCATGTAGTACCAATCCCTCGGGCGTGTAGGAAGTTTCCGAAGGCGCGTCAGTCAGCTGTCAAGCCAGATACTCCTCCAATCGCTGATCCAATTGCTCCATAGCCTGCTGCAAGTTATCCACCGCTTCGGTCAGCAATGCCGAGTTCAGCCCCTTGCAGGCGGTCTCCAGTTCTTCACAGGTATGGATTAGCCGTCGGGCCTTGATGATTCTCGCCCCACCCTTGACCCGATGGGCAAGGTCTCCCAGACCGGGGAGATCATGTTGGGTAAACAGTTGCATCAACCGCGACATATCTTGCTGATTGCTGGTTGCGAGGTCTTGGAGCAGACTCTTGATCGAAGCTGCGTCGCCACGGCTGAGTTGTTCGAGGCTAGTCAGGTCAATATCGTCGAGGGTTTCGCGACGCTCTTCCTCGGTGGGCACAGGCACAGTGTCAGGGGCCAGGGGAGCGAGCCGCGCACTGAGGTCCTGGAGGCTGATGGGTTTAAATAGGCAATCGTCCATCCCTGCCTCGATGCAGCGGTCTTTCTCTTCTGGCTGGGCATTGGCAGTCAGGCCGAGAATCAGCCCCGGTTGTAAGCCCCTGGCGAGTTCCTCGTCCCGAATCGCCCGCGCTAGTTTGTAGCCATTCATCAGCGGCATGTTGCAGTCAGTGATCACCACGTCGAAATGTTGACCTCGCCAAGCACGTAGCCCGTGGGCGCCGTCTTCTGCGTCGGTAACCCGGTGACCGAGATAGTTGAGTTGCTGCGCCAACAAAAGCCGGTTCGCCGGGTAATCGTCGATTACCAAGATATTCAAGACCTGTGGTGTAACGGGCTGAGTTACATCAGCAGCGGCCGGCTCCTCCAACGTCATTAAGGTTGGCAAGCTGACCCGCACTTCCACTTGAGTGCCCTGTCCCAGCACACTGCTGAGCACCAAGGTGCCGCCCATCATTTCGCTCAGTGTGCGGCTGATCATCAAGCCCAACCCCGAACCGCCCCGGGCTGATTGTGCGTTGTTGCTCGCCTGGGCAAACGGACTGAACAGGCGCTGCTGATCTTCATTGGAAATACCTATCCCAGTGTCCTCGACCCGCAGGCACACCGCCAGGCGCTCGTCATTACTGTTTGGCTCGGCAACGACCCGCAGGTGCACCTGCCCTTCGCTGGTGAACTTGATAGCATTGCTCAACAGGTTGGACGCGATTTGCTTGAAGCGCAGCGGATCAACCAGCACATCACGGTTTACGGTGGAGTCGAGGTCGAGGATCAGGCGCAATTGCTTCTGTCGCGCCAGCCCCTCGAAAATCCGTACCACCGACTCCAGTAACTCACGCAGGTTGGCGCGTTCCGGAGCCAGCGAAAGCCGACCGGATTCGATACGAGCAATGTCGAGGATGTCGCCGATCAGATCCAGCAAACCCCGGGCGGCTCCGGATGCGACCTCGATAGAAAACCGATCCATAAAGCCTTGATCGGCCTTTTTTAGGGCCAGTTCCAGCATGCCGATGATGGCGTTCATCGGTGTGCGAATTTCATGGCTCATGGTTGCCAGGAACGTGGTCTTGGCACGGCTGGCATCATCGGCGCCTTCCTTGGCCTCACGCAACGCTTCAAGCAAATGCTGGCGCTCGCTGATGTCGATCCAGCCACCGATCATGCCAGTGACGACGCCATCGCTGTCACGATACGGTAGCATCCAGTGGTAAATGGTCAGTACATTGCCGGTCCGCATGGTCAGGGAGCGGTCCTGCACTCTCGGCACTCCCTCCTCCATGACCTGCAAGTAGTCTTCGTGGTAAGCCGCTGCCTCGCTGGCATTCTTCAGCACACCTTCCACCACGGTTTTACCGAGCACTTCTTCGCGCTCCACGCCAAACACAGAGAGGTAGCCGCTGTTGCAAATCATCAGGCGGGCCTGGCGGTCACGCACGTAGATCGGATGTGGCGTGCCATCGATCAATACCCGCATGAACTCCATCTGGTCATTTAGGGCCAGCTGCGCTTGTTTGCGCTGGCGCATCAGCATCCGCAGGTAGGCGATCCAGCCTAGAGCTATCACCAACAAAACGGCCGCTATAGCGAAGCCCTCCAGGATTACCGTGCGATTACGCAGCCAATAACTCTCATCTACAGCAATTTCGCTGCGCCAGCGGTTGGTCACCTCGTCCATTTCTTCCGGAGGAATACTGAGCAGGGCTTTTTCGAGGATCGAATACAGTTCCAGAGAGCCACGAGGAGTGGCGAACGCGGTGAGCGCTGATTGAGTGCCGACGGTGCTGGTTACGCGCAATTGGTCACGGTACTGGCGAGAGATCATGTAGTGCGCAGTGATCAACGAGTTGACCGCGGCATCCGCTTGACCATTGGCCACCAGGGCCATCGCCTGCTGGGCATTGCTCGCGTCTACCAGAATGATGTTGGGGTACTGCTCGATCAACAGGTCACGCACCGGGTTGCCATGAATCAAGGCCAGGCGCTTGCCGGCCATCTCGTCCAGTGTCGCCGGGCTGCCGGATGCATTACGGCTGACCAGAACGTAGGGAGTGTTTAAGTAGGGCCGGGTAAAACGCAGCAACCCTTCGCGTGCGGCACTGGGCGTAAGGGAGATCAGCAGGTCAGCCTTGTCAGTCCTGACCTGCTCGAGCATTTGCGCCACCGAGTGAGTGCGCTGAATATCGAACTTCAAACCTGTACGCAGGGCGACCTTGGCCAGCACATCCGCGCTAATACCACGGAACTCACCCTCCTGATTGAAGAACGAAACTGGCAGGTAGGTCTCATCGATCGCCACACGCAGCCGTGGATGAGCATTCATCCAGCGCTGCTCATTGGCGCTGAAGTTCAACACCGTGCGTCCTGGCATGCTGGCGCCGCCGGCGCTCCAGCGGCGCAGGATGGTCATGCGTTCAACGGAGGGAATCGTCGCCAGGGCGCTGTTGATAATGCGCAAAAGGCGCTCATTACTACGGTCCAGGGCAAACGAAAAGTTACTGACTTCCATGCGGGAAAAGTCAGCGAGCTGCACGTTGTTCAGGTAGTTCTTATTAATTAGGTAGTGCGCGCTGATGGAGTCGCCCAGGTACACATCGGCACTGCCAAACGCCACGGCGCCGATCGCGCTTAGGGTCGAGGGATAGAGCTGCAAGGTGGCCTTGGGGTAAAACGCCTTGACCGCCTCGGGAGGCAGGTAGTGATATAGCATGGCGATTTTCTTGCCTGCCAGGTCCGGCGTCAGGGCCTGGCTGTTGGCAACTTGGGTGACCAGAGTTGGTTGGTCCTCGGCGTACGACGTCGACATCAACAGGTCGGCGTCGGCTTCCTCATAGCCATTGGAGGTGCCCAAGAAGTCCACGCTGCCATTCTTCAGGGCCTGGATCACCTCGGCACGGGACGCAAACCGGCGCACCTCGATGCGGGTACGCAACAGCTCGCTCAACAGTTGCGCATAGTCGGCAGTGAGGCCCTCATAGTCATGGCCGTCACTGGTGATACCAAAGGGCGCATAGTCGGGCGCAGAGGCACCAAGCACCAGCACGCCCTTGCTCCTCAGCCAACTCCAGTCCTGTTCCGATAGGGAAGCACCGTAACCCTCCACATGTGAGCGGCCCAGTACTTGATAGGTTTCTACCGGCCCATCAGCCAGAACCGTGCCGTTAAAGGTGCCGACCAGCACGATTGCCATCAACCATCTACGCAAGGATGTTCTCATTCAGACCAGTTTATTGCGTTTGGCAAAGTCGGCGAGGTAAACCACCGATTTCACGTTGAGCTTTTCGATCAAGCGAGTTTTGTAAGTACTAACCGTCTTGTTGCTGAGCAACATCGTGTCAGCGATTTCCTTATTGCTCAGTCCTTGAGACAGCTGTTGCAGGATCATCAGCTCTCGGTCAGACAGTTTCTGGATCAATTCTAGATCGGTGGTCTCGGCATCACTTCGCCGCACCGAACTACTGGCTAAATTGGGAAAAAAGGTATAACCGCCCATTACCGCCTTGATCGCCTTGACCAGTTCGCTGAGGTCGTTGAGCTTGGAGATATACCCCGCGGCCCCGGCTTTCATACAGCGCATGGAATAGAACAGCGGTGACTGGGAGGTCAACACTACAATCTTACACTTGAGACCCAAGGCACATATCCGCGCGATGACCTCCAGCCCGTCCAGCTTGGGCATAGCAATGTCCAGCACAATTAAGTCTGGTTCATGTTCCCGCGCCAGTTGCAACGCGTCCGCGCCGTTATCGGCCTCGCCCACTACCTCAAAGCCCTCTCCCGTCAGTAGCATTTTGACCGAGGAGCGAATAAAAGGATGATCGTCCACAACTAAGGCTTTATGCATAGGAGCTCCTGTGTGACACACCAGATTCAGCCGCTGACTAAAAATATATGGCGTAAAAGCCATGGCGAAACTGACCTGTCTACGCGTCGTTTAAAATACACGAACGCTATTCAATTGTAGGAAATTTATAAAACTTACAGCACTAATTGATGGAAGCCTCCAAGCCTGCTTCATGGGCCTCGATCCAAGGCAAAAGCCGGTAGCCCTCCATCGGCCGAGCCAGATAAAACCCCTGGCCAAATTTACAACCCATTTTCGTGACTGTGTCGCGAATGCGCTGACTACTGACCCCTTCAATCACTAGGCTCATATCCAGAGACTGAGCCAATGCTAGCGTGCTAGCAATCATCGCTTGGCTGCGAGGCTCGCGTATATTTCGGACAATCTCGCCATCAAGCTTGAGCTGATTGAACGGCAGCTGGCATAGCAACCTGAGGGACGAAAAACCCATACCAAAATCATCGACGGAGAGGCCGCAGCCCAACATCCGGAGACGCAGCAAGTTGTCCTGAATTCGTGGCGAAATATCCAGCAAACCGTTTTCCGCCAATTCGAACATCAAGGTATTACCTGGAAAGTCATGTTGTCCCAGAGCCCACTGAATATGCTCGACCAACTGATCGCTGATGAGCTGGGAAGCATGCAGGTTGAACGAGAGCTCCAGTTGCACCTCTTGCCGACGTAATACCCCTAAAAGATTCAGGCCCTGCTCCAGAAGTTGCTTGAACATCTGGTCGATCAAGTCATAGGCCATGACAGCTGCGAGAAAGTCCGCCGGCAGTAGCAGGCCCTTGGCGGGGTGCTCCCAGCGAGCTAAGGCTTCAACTCCAGCCAACTCGCCGGTATCCAACTCAAATTTGGGTTGGAACCAGGCACGAAACTCACCGAGTGCTAATCCGCGATGGATCTCCTCTTCACTGGGCAGAGGCAGGACCGATGGTTGGAGGGCAGGAGGGGCACGTCGATGGGCATAACGATGAAGCATCTTGCTAAGCGCACTGATTTGCACCGGTGGTTTCATGACCCCCAGCAGTTGTAAACCTGAGAGCGAATCCATCTGCTCCAAGGAGCGGCGAAGCTCCGGCCTTAGTTCGCTACACAATGCCACAGCACGCACCATGCCCGACCGGGCAGCGCTCCGCAGGAAGCCTAGGCAATCCAAGCTGCGGTCCGCCAGATCGCATAGCACGATGTCGACACCACCTGACTTCTGAATCTGCTCCAGGGCCTGTTCGCCATTACTCGCTTGAACCACATCGCGCACGCCTAAGTGATCAAGCATTTTGATCAAGACGCTGCGCTGGAATCGTTGGTTCTCCAGAACCAGGACGCGGGGGTGGGCCATGCTTATCAACCACTTTCAGGTACGAAGAATCTGATAGTGGACGTGAGCAGGCTGAGTAAAGGAAGGAAATGGCCTTATGTTGTGTAGGAAATTTCCCAAGCAGCAAGGCTCCCGTTAACTTCGTGGATCCTGATGTAGCTAGGGTGGGCGGCGATACGATTGAGGTTGGGGCGAGAGTGAATGTTTTTGACCGAAATCGGCCAATTCAAAAACGCAATGAGAGATCAATAACTGCTTTCATCAGAGATTTTCAGATCTGAGTCTCGCTAAGCCTTGCTTGATGTGGCCTGCGTTTTCGCTAATCGTATGCAAAGCTCCTCGGACATTTTCGCCCTTCTCGCTTGATCCCTGCTTCTCTGCATGGAGTATCAACTCCATTAGCGCCGCCTCCAGTGCTAGCTGATTTTGATACATCCTTTCAAGTAGGTCTGACAAAGCCTTCGATGCGCGCGACCTTGGTATGGTGGGGATGTGATGCCATTCTGTTGAAAGCTTTCAGCTAGTAGAAAGGTTTGTCGGATCGCTACGGATTGCGCGCTCATGATTAACATCGACCTTTGTCAATACGACGAAAGGCACGATAAAGCTGTGACTGGTCTGTGTAGCGGCGTTCTGGAGCAAGCCCCTTGTACTGGTAAGCGCATGACCTGCGCTCAACCGCTCTTGGCCGATTGCTGCCCGTCACTAGCGGCAGAAATCGGCCAAAAGCCGCCGGTCGGGTCAGGCGGCTTCCGACCCGCTTCCGTCATTCATAACTGGCTAATTGGCAAAAGTCAGGCAATTGAACGCGCCTATGAAATCAGGGGCGATTCACCGCTAACATTCCGTTGGCAGCCAGTCGGATAATGGCCGTAACGTTGGGCCTCATAGTGGTGAGGCATTTTCAGACGATATAGCCACTTATGCCGTCCCACAGAAGTTTTACCGCCGTGACTACGAGCAGGCAGTAACAGGCAAGGTACATCTGGCGTTGATCCAGCTTGGTGTGCAGTCGCCAGCCCAGCCAGACACCACTTGGAACTGCTAACAGGCAGATGAGCATCAGGCCTAGCACGTTACCTGTGGGCCTGGCTAACAGCAGCCAGGGCACTGCCTTGAGCAGATTGCCTACGGTAAAGAACATGCTGGTGGTGCCGGCATAGGTTTTCTTGCTTAGACCGAGCGGCAACAGGTACATCGCTAATGGTGGCCCACCAGAATGCGCGACCATAGTCGTGATCCCAGAGGTGACGCCTGCGGACACCGCCTTGAGCGATGAGCGCTGGCTGATCCTGATTTCGCCGCCGGTCTTGAACCAGAGGCCGACAAAAATCAGGGTAACCGCTGCCATCACTAAGGCGACTGCGCGGTGATCCATGACGCGAAAGAGTAGATAGCCGACACCGATGCCGACAATCAGACCGGGTAACAACAGCACCAGGTCGGGTTTAGACCAAGTGGATGGCTTCCAGTAACGCAGGCCGAACAGGTCCATCGCGATAAACAACGGCGCTAGCAGACCGCCGGCTGTGAGCGGATCCATCACCAGCGACAGCAGCGGAATGCCGACAATGGAGAAGCCTCCACCGAAGGCACCTTTCATAAAGCAGATCAAAAAAACTCCGGCGAAGGTCACCAGAATCGTGGTGGTGGTCAACTCAAGGTCCACGGTGCTGCCCCCTGATCCGGCTGCTCAAGGTTGGCCAGCATTATCGAAGAAAGCTCAACGCGCCCGCGCTCGCGCAAGTGCGCGATCGCAGACAAGCGATCAGCGTGCGACTTGTTTTGATTGAGCTTGCGCTTGCATTCAACGCACTGCATTTCGATCTCGATACCGACAACTCTCGACACCATCTCGTCCAGATATTCACGCGGCGCATCGCCCATCTTCCAGGGCTTGATCTCCTTGGACTCCTGGTGGCGAGTCAGCTGGGCCAGGGTGCGGCGCAGGAGCTTTTCTTCCGACATCACGCGCATGACGCCATGCACATGCACCACCTCGTAGTTCCATGTGGGAACCTGGCGATGCGTTTCGTGCTTGGACGCATACCAGTTGGGCGAAATGTAGCCTTCTGCCCCCCTGAAGATCACCATGACAGGCGTGCCGCCGGCGCAACGTTGCCACACAGGATTGGCGCGGGCCACATGAGCGGTCAGCAACCCGTATGTTCCGTGGCCGGTATCGAGCTCAAAGGGAATGTGGTCCGCATCCATGCCGGATTCACCCTCAGTCACGAGGATGCCCAGCGGATTGTCGCGGATAATTCGGTGCAACTGTTCCGGGCGGTGCTCTGCGAAGTGTTCGGGAATGTACATGGGATTTCACTACGGATTGTTGGGAGTCCATAATGTCGACCACGACCTGCATCATCGAAAGTGCCAGTTTCGAGGTTTTTCCATGGGCCAGTTTTCAGCCAATCCGGATGCATTTTCCCGCGGCGCGCAACGTCGGATCTATGCCAGGCTGCGCGCGCAGATAGAAGACGGCACGCTTGCCGCCGGCACGAGGCTCATGTCGACGCGGGCAATCGCGGCCGAACTCGGCGTGTCGCGAACCACGGTAACGGCGGCTTACGAGCAACTGGCGGCCGAAGGCTTTGTCCTGACATCAGTGGGCAAGGCCGCCACGGTAGCGAGCATAATCAGCACTCAATCCGGGCATGCCCAAGGGGACTCGGCGCAGCAAAAGGAACTGCCGCCAGTGCTTTCCCTTTACGGGCAACGAGTGGCCATCATGAAGCCGTACAACATGGCGTCACCCCAAGCCCGCATCGATTTCAGGTACGGCTCGGTCGCTACCAGGGATTTTCCGGCGCTGGGTTGGCAGCGCGCCTACCGTTCCGAACTAGTCAAGCGTCAACCGAGCCTCGCTTACGGCCACCCCGAAGGGGAAGAGCGCTTGCGCAATGCGCTGCAAGGTTATCTGCGACGCGCACGCGGTCTGGCGTGCGATGCGGATCAAATACTCGTCGTGCATGGCTCGCAGCAAGGACTTGACCTGTGCGCCCGGCTTTTGCTGAACCCGCAAGATGCATTCGTCTTCGAAGAGCCTGGCTACCGCATGGCCAGATATTGCTTTGAGGCCACGGGCGCGACGGCGTTGCCCATACCCGTCGATGCCTCTGGACTGGATACCAGTGCTCTGCCGGAAGGTGATCGCGTGCGCCTGGCCTTTGTCACTCCGTCGCACCAGTTTCCCATGGGGGCGGTGCTTCCTGTCGCACGTCGCCTCGAACTGCTGAGTTGGGCGAGGCGACATCGCGCGTGGATCATTGAGGACGATTACGGCGGCGAGTTTCGCTATGGCCAGCGGCCCATCGACGCACTGCAATCCATGGACGCAGATGCTCGCGTCATTTATGTCGGAACGTTCTCCAAGGCACTCTCACCGCAACTCAGGTTGGGTTATCTGGTTCTTCCACGCGAGTTGGTTCACGTTTTCCGTGAAGCAAAACGGCTGACCGATCGACACTCTCCGCGCTGGGAGCAAAACGTGCTCGCCTCATTGATAGAAAGTGGAACCTATGAGCGTCACGTTCGCCGCCTGCGGCGGGAGAATGAACTGCGGCGAAGGGCATTACTGGAGGCTTTTGAACAGCATCTGGCGGAATATGGGCAACTGGCCGGCATGGCGGCGGGCTTACACGGCGTATTAACGCTACCCACGCTTCGCGCTCAGGATGAGCCGACGTTGCAGGCTATAGCGCTCGAACGCGGGGTTGGCGTATATCCGCTTTCGCCGCTGTTTGCCGAACCCACGTCGGTAGAATACGAGCGACCGGCAGGGCTCATTTTGGGCTATGCCGGCCTGACAACGCAGCAGATTCATGAAGGGATCGGCATTCTTGGCAGCGTGATTCGGGAGATTAAAGAGCTTCGGACTCGAGCAAATTTACAAGGTAGAGATAAGGCGAATAAGAAAAAGTGGTCGTCTTGAGTGACTGCTAAGGGTGGAAACTGGTTCTGGACGAATGCACCGCTATTGGCCGATTGCTGCTTGTCACGAAAGGCAGAAATCGGCCAGAAGCGGCCACTCGACAATCGAACGGCAAGCATCGAAGATGCCCTGATTCTCAAATCTCATCGTCAGCAGTAATCAAGGAAGAAAATATGGAACCGTTACTTAATCGGATAATGTTGTATGTGAGAGACGTCCAAGCTACCTGCGATTTTTATGAGCGTCATTTCGGCTTTGTCAGTGAAAGACATGCCGATGATCGCGTCGTCGAATTGAAGTCGGCAAACGGCGGGGCGATTCTGATGGCTCATCAAGCAGCGAAAAGCGTTAAAACAGGACAAGTTACAGTCAAGCTTATCTTTGATATCAAGGACGTCGAGAGTTTCAAAGAACAGTGCATGGCACAAGGCCTGAAATTTGGAGCGACGCACAGGGCGGACGGCTATTCATTTGCTAACGCTAAAGATCCGGACGGCAATTCTATTTCTATCTCCAGTAGAGCGTTTGCTGCACCTGATGCCTAAGTGCGACGTGCTTTGGAACGGTGGCGAGGTTACCTTGGGCCGATTGCATCCACAGCCAAAAGCGGACTGATGATTCGCGCCGGAGACATGCAACCGGGAGAACTTTCGCTGACGGGAGCCGCTGTGTATCATCAGCGCGGGCTGATGCTGCCCGCCGCTCGCATCCGAAAGGATAGGTGAAAGCATTTCTTCTCTTCCCAAATCCTGTCGCATCTCTTGAGAGTCGAGGTTTGGCAACGCGAGCACCAAAATGCCTCGGCTACAGGAGGAACGATGTTTTCAATCGAACAAGCCAAGCAGATGGCCAAGAGGCTGCGTGCCTCGCTAGAGTCGCGCAATCAAGCAGTGACTCACTCAACGGCTCTAGAAACGGTAGCGCACCAGCTGGGCTACAAGGACTGGAACACCGCGTCAGCCATGTTACCCCTGGAAGATACCCAACCCGCGATTACATTCGACAAAGCCATCCCGATTTTGCGGATGTTTGACGAAACCAAGGCGCGTGAGTTCTATCTTGATTTTCTAGGTTTTAGCGTCGAATTCGAGCACCGATTCGAAGCTGACCTACCGCTGTATTTGGGGATAAACCGAAACGGTTTGCAGCTCCATCTTTCTGAACATCATGGCGATGCGAGCCCGGGATCCACGATATTTGTTCCGATGCAAAATATCGAACTGCTGCGGGACGAGTTACAGGGCAAACGCTACGGAAATGGACGCCCGGATATTGTTCAGCAGGACTGGGGCAAAGTTCTGGAAGTCTATGACCCATTCGGCAATCGAATCCGGTTCTGCCAAAGCTGATCCTAGTTTGCGGGCTGGGGAGACCCAGTCCGCTTTAGGTCGGTTGAGACCTTTTCACCACCGGCTGCTATGGGTCGGAAGCGGTCGGTCATGAGCGGCCGCTTCTGGCCGATTCTGTTGAAAAAGCCGTACTCGCTTAGCCAAGGTGACCGCCTGCATCAATGAATAGCTTGCGGAGTTTTTTTCGAGCCGCCTCTGAAAGACGCTGTGAATAGCGTTGAAACTCTTCTTCGGCTGTGTCGGGCTTGCCGTTCATGGCCAATACAAACGCGTATGCAAGAGGATGTTGTATGTAGTTGTAGAAACCCAGGCCACCCGTCGACAAATGCTGCTTGACCCGCTCGAAAGCACCAGGCAGGTCGGCTATCGAACGAGCCTCGTCCCAAAACGATTCAGCTTTTGGAATGGCAGCCCGGAGGATATTGGGTGCGCTGGTTGCTATGGCATCAGGTCCGTAGCTGCATGAGATATCAAACGCTCGATCGCGCACATCGAAAGTCAGATCAGGTCGTGCTGATTTTGACGTCCTGTGCCATTTGATTTCATTGCCGGAAAGGTGGGGAACGAAGTCCAGTGACAGAGCCCATGACGGCGCTAGCGCGCCGCCTTTCCACTGTTCAAGGCGAAAGAGTTGGCGAATCGGAGCATCGACGCTACGAAGCCAGGACAGCGGGCCCTGAACTTCGAATCCTAACGGCTGTAAAAGTGACTCTACGGTTGGCGAAACAATTTCGTGGATTTGATCTATTCGCACTATCTCGAACGTTTTTCCCTGCATCGGCGGCCCCATGCTCAAAAGTAATCCCAGTTCGACAACTTCGGTCGTTGGTTCGACCTCAGATAATTGATGGAGTCTTCTTCATCCTCATTCGGGAATCAAGGCACACGAAACTTCTCTCGGCGAACTGTCTTTTACATCTGGCAGATAGTGAAAACGTGGTCTGACCCCTTTTCCGTTGTGGTCCTTGCGTAGAAATCACCCACCCCCTCCCTGGATAGC
>NZ_JBYSWF010000065.1:43621-44537 GCF_058780865.1 Pseudomonas sp. GP01-A4 | reverse complement strand
CCCTAGAATCCCCCCACGATTAAAGGAGACGACTTCATGCTGACGGTGATTTCCCCCGCCAAAACCCTCGATTTCGAGTCAAAGCCGGTCACCCCGCGCTTCACCCAGCCGCAATACCTCGACCACTCCCAGGAGCTGATCGAACAACTGCGCGAACTCAGCCCGGCGCAAATCAGCGAACTGATGCACGTCTCCGACAAAATCGGCGGCCTCAACGCCGCACGCTTCGGCAGCTGGACCCCCGCCTTCACCCCCGCCAACGCCAAACAAGCCCTGCTGGCATTCAAGGGCGACGTCTACACCGGCCTCAACGCCGAAACCCTCAAGGACGCCGACTTCACCTACGCCCAGGACCACCTGCGCATGCTCTCCGGCCTGTACGGCCTGCTGCGGCCGCTGGACCTGATGATGCCGTACCGCCTCGAAATGGGCACCAAACTGCCCAACGCCCGTGGCAAGGACCTGTACGCTTTCTGGGGCACCCGCATCAGCGAGTGGCTCAACGAAGCCCTGGCCGAACAAGGCGATGACGTGCTGCTCAACCTCGCGTCCAACGAGTACTTCTCGGCAGTCAAACGCCCGGCATTGAAAGCGCGGATCATCAACACCGAGTTCAAGGATCTGAAAAACGGCCAGTACAAGATCATCAGCTTCTACGCCAAGAAGGCCCGGGGCATGATGAGCCGCTTCGTGATTGAAGAACGCATCAACGACCCGGCCAGGCTCAAGGAGTTTGACGTGCAGGGTTATCGCTTCAATGCGGAGCAGTCGAAGCCGGATAACCTGGTGTTCCTGCGGGATCACGCCCCGGAATAACCTGACAACGAAGATCCAAATGTGGGAGCGGGCTTGCTCGCGAAAACGGTGGTTCAGTCGATGCCTTTATTGCCTGACACGCCGCTTTCGCGAGCAAGCC
>NZ_JBYSWF010000065.1:0-43611 GCF_058780865.1 Pseudomonas sp. GP01-A4 | reverse complement strand
CGCCCCCCCCCCCCCCCCTCCCACATTTTGTTTGCATTCCAATTCCGAATTCGTCATTTATTTGGCGTCAAAAATAATTCTTCAGATTCCCTAACATTTATTTCACTCGACATTCGTCAATTTTTTTCGTAGTGGCACCACTTTTTTAAAACAGTAGTGGCACAAAACTATTTACCCCTCGCAACTCCCCGCAACTACTGGCCTAAATAGCAAGTGCTATCAGAATAGTACTAGTGCCATCTTTCCTAATATTTCAAGAAATTTCCGGAAACAGGATGAGTGGACAGGAACTATGTCCTAAAGCACCGCTCATACCACCGGTAACGATTATCTCTGAAGATGTAAGAGATGACTTACGTGGCGACCAAGGGAAGTAGCAAAGTTGTCATATAACTTTGACTCAATGGTCAAATCATCAACTGATTAGTTGAAGGCGGACGCAAAGGTTTCACTACTTTCTCCGACAAGGCCAAGGCTGAGCTCACCTGTATGGGTCAGTGAGACAACCCAAGCCGTTGATATATAAGGGCTCAAAGCCCCTGTCAACGCCTTGCGGCACTGGCGCCAGGCCCTTCCCCAGGAAGGCTGGCTGCATTTCAGGGCAAGCCCCAACAATAAGGCCAAGTTGCGCACAACTTGAGTGCATTAGTTAGTCACTCGACTTTTAGTATGCCTGCACTGGATATACCGACGTTTATTCGTCGCACTTCCCAGTGCCTGGGTGACGCTTCAAAACATGAACTCCGGCCATCTAGTGGCACGATTAACAATGAGGTAAATGCGATGCGCATCAGCATATTTGGTTTGGGTTACGTCGGCGCGGTATGTGCCGGTTGCCTGTCTGCACGGGGCCATGAGGTCGTTGGCGTAGACATCTCCAAGGAAAAGATCGACCTGATCAACGCGGGTAAATCCCCCATCGTTGAACCGGGTCTGGGCGAGCTGTTAAGCCAGGGCGTTCAAACCGGCCGACTGCGCGGCACCACCAATTTCGCCGAGGCAATCCGTGATACCGACCTGTCGATGATTTGCGTCGGCACGCCGAGCAAGAAGAACGGCGACCTGGAACTCAACTACATCGAATCGGTGTGCCGCGAGATCGGTTTTGTCCTGCGTGACAAGACCTCCCGTCACACCATCGTGGTCCGCAGCACCGTGCTGCCAGGTACCGTGGCCAATGTGGTGATTCCGATTCTCGAAGACTGCTCGGGCAAGAAAGCCGGCGTCGACTTCGGCGTCGCCGTAAACCCTGAGTTCCTGCGTGAAAGCACCGCCATCGCCGACTACGACCTGCCGCCGATGACCGTCATCGGTGAATTCGACACCGCTTCCGGCGATGTCCTGCAGTCGCTGTACGAAGAACTCGACGCGCCGATCATCCGCAAGGACATCGCCGTCGCCGAGATGATCAAGTACACCTGCAACGTCTGGCATGCGACCAAAGTGACCTTCGCCAACGAGATCGGCAACATCGCCAAGGCGGTAGGTGTCGACGGTCGCGAAGTGATGGAAGTGGTCTGCCAGGACAAGACCCTCAACCTGTCCCAGTACTACATGCGCCCGGGCTTTGCCTTCGGCGGTTCCTGCCTGCCCAAGGACGTGCGCGCCCTGACATACCGCGCAGGCTCTCTGGACGTGGATGCGCCGCTGCTCAACTCGCTGATGCGCAGCAACGAGTCCCAGGTGCAAAACGCTTTCGACATCGTTTCCAGCCACGACAAACGCAAAGTCGCCCTGCTGGGCCTGAGCTTCAAGGCCGGCACCGATGACCTGCGCGAAAGCCCGCTGGTGGAACTGGCAGAGATGCTGATCGGCAAGGGTTTCGACCTGAGCATCTACGACAGCAACGTCGAATACGCTCGCGTGCACGGCGCCAACAAGGACTACATCGAAGGCAAGATCCCTCACGTGTCGTCCCTGCTCAACTCGGACTTCGACGAAGTGATCAACAACTCCGACGTGATCATCCTGGGCAACCGCGATGAGAAGTTCCGTGCCCTGGCGCACAACGCACCCCACGGCAAGCAAGTGGTCGACCTGGTGGGCTTCATGTCCAAGGCCACCAGCGTGAGCGGCCGTACCGAAGGCATTTGCTGGTAACAGCAACGGCAAGTTTCAAGCGGCAAGCGTCCTGATCCCCGGCGCTTGCTGCTTGAAGCCTCCTTCACCTGCGGAATGACGCCTATGTCCAAGTTAAAACACTTACTCCTCCAATCTGCCGGCTGGCTGTTTTTCCTGAGCCTGCTGATGGGACTCGCCCTGCTGTTGCCGGCGAGTACGTTCGACTCAGAGTCGAAGAATTTTATTTTCCTGATTGGCGCCGTCGGTATCTGGCGCTACTCGATGGGTGCTACGCATTTCTTTCGCGGCATGCTGTTCCTGTACGTGGTCTACCCGCACCTGCGGCGCAAAGTGCGCAAGCTGGGCAAGGCGGCAGACCCGTCCCACGTATTCCTGATGGTTACCAGCTTTCGGATCGACGCGCTGACCACGGCCCAGGTCTACAGCTCGGTGATCCGCGAGGCCATCGAATGTGGCTTCCCTACCACCGTGGTCTGCTCCCTGGTGGAAATGTCCGATGAGCTGCTGGTCAAGAGCCTGTGGGCCAGGATGAACCCGCCCGACCACGTCAAGCTGGACTTCGTGCGCATCGCCGGTACCGGCAAGCGTGACGGCCTGGCCTTCGGTTTTCGCGCCATCTCCCGCCACCTGCCGGACAACCGTGCCGTAGTGGCCGTGATCGATGGCGACACCGTGCTCGCCGAGGGCGTAGTGCGCAAGACCGTGCCGTGGTTCCAGCTGTTCGGCAATGTCGGCGGCCTGACCACCAACGAGTTCTGCGAAGTGCGCGGCGGCTACATCATGAGCGAGTGGCACAAGCTGCGCTTCGCCCAGCGCCACATCAACATGTGCTCCATGGCCCTGTCCAAACGCGTGCTGACCATGACCGGCCGCATGTCGGTATTCCGCGCCAACGTGGTCACCGACCCGGGCTTCATTGCCGATGTGGAAAGCGACTCGCTGCAACACTGGCGCCTGGGCCGCTTCAAGTTTTTGACCGGTGACGACAAGTCCAGCTGGTTCAGCCTGATGCGCCTGGGCTACGACACCTTTTATGTGCCGGATGCCGCGATTCACACCGTGGAACACCCGCCGGAAAAGAGCTTTATCAAGGCCAGCCGCAAACTGATGTTCCGCTGGTACGGCAACAACCTGCGCCAGAACTCACGTGCCCTGGGCCTGGGTATGCGTCGCCTGGGCCTGTTCACCAGCATCGTGCTGTTTGATCAACGCGTGTCGATGTGGACCTCCCTGCTGGGGCTGACCGTGGCGATCATCGCCACCTTCAAATACGGCGGCGCGTTCATCCTCGCCTACCTGCTGTGGATCGGCATCACCCGCCTGATTCTGACCCTGCTGCTGTCGTGCTCCGGCCACAAGATCGGCCCGGCTTACCCGGTGATTCTCTATTACAACCAGATCATGGGCGCGCTGGTGAAGATCTACGTGTTCTTCCGCCTTGATCAACAGTCCTGGACCCGCCAGGACACCAAACTGACCCGCGATTTGGCCAGCTTTCAACGTTGGTTCAACACCTGGTCGTCTCGGACCATGACCTTCTCCGCCGGCAGCATTTTCGTCGCCGTGTTGCTGATGATGGTTTGACCCTGCCAAGCCTGAATTAACTAGGAACTAAACACCATGAATAGCCCAGTAAACGCCAACGTTGTCCACGAATCCGAAGCCCAGCGCCAACACGCCCGGGTCAAAATCCCGGCCAAGCTGCGCTTCTTCGGCGCCGATCAAACACCGATGGAAGTGCGGGTGATCGACCTGTCAGCCGGCGGCCTGGCCTTCAACGCCCCGCAGCAGCCGCTGAAAGTCGGCGATGTGCACAAGGGTCGCTTGCAATTCGTGATCGACAACCTGGGCCTGGCGATGGACGTCGAGCTGCAGATTCGCTCCTACGACCGCCAGACCGGCCGCACCGGTTGCCAGTTCCAGAACCTCGATGCACAAGACATCTCCACCCTGCGCCACCTGATCACCTCGCACCTGGCCGGTGACATCGTAACCATGGGTGACGTGCTGGCAACCCTGCAACGCGACAACTTCACCAAGGCGCGCAAGGTCAAGGACGGCGGCAGCAACATGAGCGTCGGTGGCCGCCTGCGGGCGGTGACTTTCAGCCTCGGGATCTTCGTGGTGGGCCTGGCGGCATTCGGCTTCGTGGTCAAATCGGTGTACGGCATGTACTTCGTCAGCCACGCCACCTCCGGCCTGGTGAGCGTGCCCGGGATGAACGTGACCATGCCCCGCGATGGCACCGTGCAAAGCCTGATCAAAGGCGATGCGGTCGCCGCCAAAGGCGCGCCATTGGCAACCTTCAGCACCAGCATGCTCGACGTACTCAAGGGCCATCTGGACGAAGACCAGCTGCAACCGGCCAAGGTCGAAGAGCTGTTCGGCAAGCAAATGACCGGCACCCTCACCTCCCCGTGCGACTGCGTCGTGGCCCAGCAACTGGTCGCCGACGGTCAGTACGCCAGCAAGGGCGACGTGATCTTCCAACTGGTGCCACGCGGCAGCCAGGCCAACGTTGATGCGCGCTTCTCCTATCGCCAGTTTGCCGACGTTCGCCCGGGCACCCGCGTGAACTTCCAGGTAGCGGATGAAGAGCAGGTACGCACCGGCACCATCGTCAGCAGCACCAGCCTGAACAGCAGCGAAATGTCCTCCGACATCCGCGTGCAGATCAAACCCGATGCCCCGCTGGACAGCACCTACGCCGGTCGCCCGGTTGAAGTGACCAGCGATCGCGGCCCGTCCCTGAACTGGCTGATCGACAAAGCCATGGCCAACGGTCTGTAAGCAGAGGACATGCCTGTGATGACTCTCTCAAAAACACCGCAATCCCTGTGGGAGCGGGCTTGCTCGCGAAAGCAGTGTGTCAGCCAACACATGCATCAACTGACAGGGCCCCTTCGCGAGCAAGCCCGCTCCCACATGGGAACTGTGGCGTTGCTGGCTGTTGCGGTCAGCCTCGCCGGTTGCGCCGGTCTGCCCGACCAACGCCTGGCCAATGAAGCGCTGAAACGTGGCGACACCGTCACTGCCCAGCAGAACTACCAGCAGCTCGCGGATTTGGGCTACAGCGAGGCCCAAGTGGGCCTGGCGGATATCCAGGTCGGCACCCGCGACCCCGAGCAAATCAAGCAGGCCGAAGCGACGTACCGCGCGGCCGCCGATACATCGCCCCGTGCCCAGGCACGCCTGGGCCGCCTGCTGGTGGCCAAGCCCGGCGCGACCGAAGCCGAACACCATGAAGCCGAAGGCCTGCTGAAAAGAGCCTTTGCCAATGGCGAAGGCAACACCCTGATCCCGCTGGCAATGCTCTACCTGCAATACCCGCACAGTTTCCCGAACATCAACGCCCAGCAGCAGATCAGCAAATGGCGCGCCTCGGGTTACCCGGAAGCCGGTCTCGCCCAGGTGCTGCTGTATCGCACCCAGGACACCTACGACCAGCACCTGGATGAAGTGGAAAGCATCTGCAAGGCGGCGCTGAACACCACCGATATCTGCTACGTCGAGCTGGCCACGGTCTACCAGAAAAAAGCCGAGCCGGAAAAACAGGCCGACCTGCTCAAGCAGATGGAAGCCGGCTACAGCCGCGGCACCGTCACCGCCCAACGGGTCGACAGCGTGGCTCGTGTACTGGGTGATGCAAGCCTGGGCAAGACCGACGAAAAAACCGCCCAGGCCCTGCTGGAAAAAATCGCCCCCGGCTACCCGGCCTCCTGGGTCAGCCTGGCGCAACTGCTCTACGACTTCCCGGAACTGGGCGACGTCGACCAGATGATGAAGTACCTCGACAACGGCCGCGCCGCCGACCAGCCCCGCGCCGAACTGTTGCTGGGCAAGCTCTACTACGAAGGCAAGTGGGTCCCGGCTGACGCCAAGGCCGCCGAAGAACACTTCCAGAAAGCCGTCGGCCGCGAAGTCGCCGCCGACTACTACCTCGGCCAGATCTACCGCCGTGGCTACCTGGGCAAGGTCTATTCGCAAAAGGCCCTGGACCATCTGTTGACCGCTGCGCGCAACGGCCAGAACAGCGCCGACTTCGCGATTGCCCAGCTGTTTTCCCAAGGCAAGGGCACCAAGCCCGACCCGCTTAACGCCTATGTCTTCAGCCAGTTGGCCAAGGCCCAGGACACGCCGGAAGCCAACGACCTGGCGACCCAGCTCGAAGCGCCGCTGACCCCGGAACAACGCGCCGAAGGCCAACGCCTGGTGCAACAGGAGCTGGCCGTGCGCGGCACCCTGGCCCAAAGCACGCTGCAATTGCACGCCCTGCAAGAAGAAGACGGCGAGGAATCCCTATGAAGCTCAACCCATTCGTCAAGGCCGGTATCGGCCTGACCTTCGCCCTGCTGTGGTCGTGCCCGACCCTGGCGGCGCTGACCGAAGCCAAGAACTTCGGCCTGGAAGTCAAAGTCACCGGCCAGTCCGAAGATGACCGCGACCTGGGCACCCAGAAAGGCGGCGACGTCAACGGCATCGGCCTTGACCTGCGCCCGTGGATCTACGGTGAAAGCGGCAACTGGAGCGCCTACGCCATGGGCCAGGCCGTGACCTCCAGCGACATCATCGAGACCGACACCCTGCAACAGTCCTCGGATGACGCCACTCAACAGACCAGCAATGACGACCGCAAGAGCAAGAAGAACTACCTGGCGATGCGCGAGTTCTGGGTCGCCTATGGCGGCTTCACGCCCTACCCCGGCGAGATCCTCAAGCTCGGTCGCCAACGCCTGCGCAATGACGACGGCCAATGGCGCGACACCAATATCGAAGCGCTGAACTGGACCTTCGACACCACCTTGCTCAAGGCCAATGTCGGCGTCGCCGAGCGCTTCAGCGAATACCGCACCGACCTCAAGGAACTGTCGCCCAAGGACAAGGACCGTCAGCACCTGTACGCCGACGCCGCCTACCAGTGGACGCCAGGCCAGTGGATCGGCCTGCGCGCTCACCACACCCATGATGACGGCAAGCTCGACTACCCGGAACCGGGCGTGGCCACCGACTCGCTGGACAAGCGCGAGAACGGCGACCTGACCTGGCTCGGCATCGAAGCCAACAGCGACGCCTACAACTGGCGCAACACCAACACCGTCAACTACTGGGCGAGCGTCACCGGCATGCAGGGCGACCGCGACACGGTCAACGCCTTGAACGCCGACGGCACCCGCCCGGCCAACGCCAAGCGCAGCGATGACGTGAATGGCTGGGCCACCGATTTGGGTGTACGCCTGCGCCTCGACCCGCAGTGGCAAGTGGGCGCCGCCTACTCCCGCGCCAGTGCCGAATACGAGCAGAACGGCCTGCAAAGCAACCGTTCGAACTGGACCGGTACCCAGTCCCGCGTCCACCGCTTCGGCGAAGCGTTTCGCGGCGAGATGAACAACATGCAGTCCATGAGCCTGTTCGGGTCCTGGCAGCTGCGCGAGGACTATGACGCCAGCCTTGTGTACCACAAGTTCTGGCGCGTCGACGGCAACAAGCCGGTGGGCAGCAACGGCATCGATGCCGTGCAGAACAACACCGATGACGTGACCGGCGCGATCCTGTCCAGCACGTCCCTGCCGCTTGAAGACGGCAAGAAAGATCTCGGCCAGGAGATGGACCTGGTGGTCACCAAGTACTTCAAGAAAGGCCTGCTGCCGGCCGGGCTCAGCCAGTCGATCGACGAGCCGTCGGCCCTGGTGCGCTTCCGTGCAGGCGTGTTCAAGCCGGGCGACGCCTATGGCAGCCAGGTCGACTCGTACATGCATCGCGCCTTTGTCGACGTGATCTGGAAGTTCTGATGGGAGCCTGCGCAATGAAGTCTCAAAGCCTGCTCGTCGCGGCCATGCTGTTGGCCAGCGCCTCGGCCTTCGCCGACAAAGCGCCGACCATCGCCAAAGAGCTGCAACAGGCCAAGACCTACACCATCTCCAGCCCGCCGACCGAGCCGCTGGAGATGGCCAAGCCTGCGCTGCCGGACGTGTCCGGCTACACCGCGGCCAATATCGCGAAAAAGATCGTGCGTACCAAGCCAGGCAAAATCAGCATCCGCCGGATGATGCAGGAAGACGCCCTGAAGGACTTCATCGGCGGCGACAACAAGATGGCCGAATGGGTAGTGCGCCAGCACGGCATTCCCCAGGCGATCTTTGTCGACGACGGCTACCTGAACCTCAAGGACCTGCTGAAGAAAGTGCCCAAGCAGTACTTCAGCGAAACCTCGCCGGGGGTGTTCCTGGCCAAGTTGCCGATCGTGGTGGGCCGTAAAGGCATCCTCGAAATCGACAAGCAGACTCAAGAGCTGCGCCTGTCCCAGGAAGCCGGTTCGTTCCTGATCAACGACGGCCAGCTGTTCGTACGTGACACCAGAATCACCGGCTGGCGCGAGAAGACCAACGGCCCCGCAACCTTCCAGTCGCCCAAGGAATTCCGTCCGTTCCTGCTGGCCTGGGGCGGCACCGAGACCTACATCGCCAATAGCAAGATGGCCAGTTTCGGCTACGCCAACAGTAAGTCGTATGGCGTGAGTATTTCCCAATACACGCCGAACATGGCCAAGGTGCTCAAGCGTCCTGAACCGACGGGCTGGATCGTCGACTCCGAGTTCTCGGACATGTGGTACGGCTTCTACTGCTACGAAACCACCGGCTTTGTGCTCAAGGGCAATACCTACAAGGACAACATCGTCTACGGCATTGACCCCCACGACCGTTCACACGGCCTGATCATCACCGACAACACCGTCTACGGCACGAAGAAGAAGCACGGCATCATCATTTCCCGGGAAGTGAACGACAGCTTCATCTTCAACAACCGCAGCTTCGACAACAAGCTCTCGGGCCTGGTGATCGACCGTAACAGCGTCAACAACCTGATCGCCGACAACGAGATCTACCGCAACCACACCGACGGCATCACCCTCTATGAGAGCGGCGATAACCTGCTGTGGGGCAACAAGGTGATCAGCAACCGTCGCCACGGCATCCGCGTGCGTAACAGCGTGAACATTCGCCTGTACGAGAACGTTGCCATGGCCAACGGGCTGACCGGCGTGTACGGCCACATCAAGGATTTGACCGACACCGACCGCGACATCGCCCTCGACCCGTTCGACACCAAGGTCTCGCTGATCGTGGTCGGCGGTGAACTGGCCGCCAACGGCAGCGGGCCGCTGTCCATCGACTCGCCGTTGAGCGTCGAGCTGTACCGCGTATCGATGCTTGCGCCGACCAAATCCAGTGGCATCAGCTTCTCGGGCGTTCTTGGCGATCGCCAGGAAGAGATCCTCGACTTGCTGGTACGCCAGAAGAAAGCCGTGCTGATCGACCCTGTCGAACGCCAGACCGAAATGCAGGACTGAGGATGACCTTTATGCACCCACACATGATCAAACTGCTCAGCCTTTCGGGTTTGACCCTCGGCCTGCTCGCGGCCAGCCAGGGCGTGCGCGCCGACGAAATCAAGGCGCCAACCTTCACCGCCGAACCGTGCTGCAGCCTGTGCCCGGCCGCCCACGACGCGAAGAACTACACCACCCGCTACCAGCAGAACTTCACCACCCTGGTGCAAGCCCAGGGCGATTGGCTGTTCCGGACCCAGGAAGACCTGCGCACCGAATTCGACACCAGCCCCGCCGGCTACAAACGCATGCAGCAGCTGCACGATGCGTTCAAGAGCAAGGGCGTGGAACTGGTGGTGGTCTACCAGCCGACCCGTGGCTTGGTGAACCGCAACAAGCTCAACCCTGAAGAGAAAGCCAGGTTCGATTTCGACAAGGCCCTGGGCAATTACAAGACCATGCTCGGGCGCTTCGCCAAGATGGGCTACGTCGTACCGGACCTGTCGCCGCTGACCAACGAGCAACTGCCGGATGAATTGCCGGCCCACGATTTCTACTTCCGCGGCGACCAACACTGGACGCCATACGGCGCCCAGCGCACCGCCAAAATCGTCGGCGCGAAAGTGCGGGCGATGCCTGAATTTGCCGGCATCCCCCAGCGCGAATTCGAGACCAAACGGTCCGGGCGCATGGGCAAGACCGGCACCCTGCACAACATGGCCGGGCAACTGTGCGGCACCAGCTACGCGATCCAGTACATGGACCAGTTCACCACCGAGCCCAAGGGCGAAGCGGCAGACGGCGACCTGTTCGGTGATTCCGGCAACCCGCAGATCACCCTCGTGGGTACCAGCCACAGTGGCAAGAACTACAATTTCGCCGGCTTCCTGGAACAGGAAATCGGTGCCGACATCCTTAACGTCGCCTTCCCCGGTGGTGGCCTGGAAGGCTCGATGATCCAGTACCTGGGCAGCGAAGAATTCCAGAAGACCCCGCCGAAGATCCTGATCTGGGAATTCTCGCCGCTGTATCGCCTGGACCAGGAGACCATCTACCGCCAGATGATGTCGCTGCTGGACAACGGCTGTGAAGGCAAGACCGCCCAGATGAGCGCCAGCACCACGCTGAAACCCGGCAAGAACGAATTGCTGGTGAACAGTTCGAACAAAGACCTGCGCAACAGCAGTCACCAGGTCGACATCCGCTTCGCCGACCCATCGGTGAAAACCCTGCAAGCCACCCTCTGGTACATGAACGGGCGCCACGAGGACATCAAGATCGAGAAACCCGAAACATCCGATACAGACGGGCGTTTCGCCTTTGAACTGCGTACCGATGAAGACTGGGCCACGCAAAACCTGCTGGCCGTGGAAGTGCAGGGCCCTGAAGCGGGCCAGGCCGCGCAGAAAGTCGAAGCGAAAATTTGCACACGCAACGTATTCCCCGCCGGTGGTCAACAGACTGCTTCGGCCGGGCAATGAGGTTACCTATGCAGAAGTTATTGATTCCATCGTTGCTGGGCCTGGCGATCTTCGCCGGCTCCGTCAATGCCGCCGCGCCATTGCGTCCGCCGCAAGGCTATTTTGCGCCGATCGAGGCGTTCAAGACCGGCGACTTCAAGAATGACTGCGACGCCATGCCGGCGCCGTACACCGGCTCGCTGCAATTTCGCAGCAAGTACGAAGGTTCGGACAAGGCTCGTTCCACCCTGAATGTGCAGTCCGAAAAAGCCTTTCGCGACAGCACCGCCGACATCACCAAGCTGGAAAAAGACACCAGTAAACGCGTGATGCAATTCATGCGCGACGGTCGTCCGGAGCAGCTGGAATGCACGCTGAACTGGCTCACGAGCTGGGCCAAGGCCGATGCATTGATGTCCAAGGACTTCAACCACACCGGCAAGTCCATGCGCAAATGGGCACTGGGCAGCATGGCGTCGGCCTATGTGCGCCTGAAGTTCTCCGACTCTCATCCGCTGGCCAACCACCAGCAGGAGTCGCAGTTGATCGAAGCCTGGTTCAGCAAAATGGCCGACCAGGTGGTGAGCGACTGGGACAACCTGCCGCTGGATAAAACCAACAACCACTCCTACTGGGCTGCCTGGTCGGTGATGGCGACCTCCGTCGCCGTGAACCGCCGCGACCTGTTTGACTGGGCCGTGAAGGAATACAAGGTCGGCGCCAACCAGGTGGATGCCCAAGGCTTCCTGCCGAACGAATTGAAGCGTCAGCAACGGGCCCTGTCGTACCACAACTACGCCCTGCCGCCGCTGGCGATGATCGCCAGTTTTGCCCTGGTGAACGGTGTGGACCTGCGCCAGGAAAACAACGGCGCATTGAAACGCCTGGGTGACAAGGTGCTGGCCGGGGTGAAAGACCCGGAGATCTTCGAGCAGAAGAACGGCAAGGAACAGGACATGAAGGACCTCAAGGAAGACATGAAATTTGCCTGGCTTGAGCCTTTCTGCACCCTCTACACCTGCGCCCCGGATGTGATCGAGCGCAAGCACGGGATGCAGCCGTTCAAGACATTCCGCCTGGGGGGTGACCTGACCAAGGTCTACGACCCGGCGCATGAGAAAGGCAACAAAGGCAGCTGACGAAACGCACTTCAAATGTGGGAGCGGGCTTGCTCGCGAAGGCGCTGTGTCAGTCGCCCTCTGTGTTGAATGACACACCGCATTCGCGAGCAAGCCCGCTCCCACATTTTGAGCCGGTTTCGTCAGTGGGAATGTAATACCGCCCCTCTCCGTTTTCGGTGGGGGGTTTGGGGGGGGCCGTTGGCCCTTGACTGTTGGTTAAACATGGAGAGATCGGGATGGTTTTCTCGTCCAATGTGTTCCTGTTCCTGTTCTTGCCGATCTTCCTCGGCTTGTACTACCTGAGCGGGCAACGCTATCGCAATCTGCTGCTGCTGGTTGCCAGTTATGTGTTCTACGCCTGGTGGCGAGTGGACTTCCTGGCGCTGTTCGCCGCCGTGACGCTGTGGAACTACTGGATCGGCCTCAAGGTCGGTGCGGCAGGCGTGCGCACCAAGCCCGCCCAGCGCTGGCTGCTGCTGGGCGTGGCGGTCGATCTGTGCATCCTCGGCTACTTCAAGTACGCCAACTTCGGTGTCGACAGCATCAACCTGATGATGAAGTCGGCGGGCCTGGAACCCTTCATCCTCACCCACGTGCTGTTGCCGATCGGGATCTCGTTCTACATCTTCGAGTCCATCAGCTACATCATCGACGTGTACCGCGGCGACACTCCGGCCACCCGCAACCTGATCGACTTTGCGGCGTTCGTGGCGATCTTCCCGCATCTGATTGCCGGCCCGGTGTTGCGCTTTCGCGACCTGGCCGACCAGTTCAACAACCGCACCCACACCCTCGATAAATTCTCCGAGGGCTGCACGCGGTTCATGCAGGGTTTCATCAAGAAGGTGTTTATCGCCGACACCCTGGCGGTGGTCGCCGATCATTGCTTCGCCCTGCAAAACCCCACCACCGGCGATGCCTGGCTCGGCGCACTGGCGTACACCGCGCAGCTGTACTTCGACTTCTCCGGCTACAGCGACATGGCCATCGGCCTGGGCTTGATGATGGGTTTTCGCTTCATGGAAAACTTCAAGCAGCCGTACATCAGCCAGTCGATCACCGAGTTCTGGCGGCGCTGGCACATCAGCCTGTCCACCTGGCTGCGTGACTACCTGTACATCACCCTGGGCGGCAACCGTAAAGGCACGCTGACCACCTACCGCAACCTGTTCCTGACCATGCTCCTCGGTGGCCTGTGGCACGGTGCGAACATCACCTACATCGTGTGGGGCGCCTGGCACGGCATGTGGCTGGCGATTGAAAAAGCCATCGGCCTCAACACCGCACCGCGCAGTTTCAACGTTGTGCGCTGGGCCTTCACCTTCCTGCTGGTGGTGATGGGCTGGGTGATCTTCCGCTCGGAAAACCTGCACGTCGCCGGCCGTATGTACGGCGCGATGTTCAGCTTCGGCGAGTGGTCGCTGTCGGAACTCAACCGCGCCAGCCTTACCGGCCTGCAAGTGGCAACCCTGGTGGTGGCGTACGCAACCCTGGCGTTCTTCGGCCTGCGGGACTTCTACAGCAACCGCCCACCGGAAAAAACCAAGCCTGCGGTGAACACCCAGGCCGATGGCCCGGCGACTGCGCAACCGGGCTTGATCAAGGCCGTACCGGGCGACAACCCGGGCAGCATCCATGAGCCCGGCTACACCGTGGGCACCGAGGCCACCGTGCAACCGGCCTACTGGAGCGCCACCTGGCCACGCTACGCCATGCGCGCCGCAGTACTGCTGCTGTTCGTGGCGTCGATTCTCAAACTTTCGGCGCAGAGCTTCTCGCCGTTCCTTTACTTCCAGTTCTGAGGGAGCCGACCATGACCCGTTCATTACGCGTCCTCTACATCGCCTTGTTCCTCGCCGTGCTGCTGGCGTTGGGCGCCTGGTCGATGCGCAGTTTCCTGGGCTTCAGCACCAACGCCGACGCCACCGTGCTCAACGGCCGCTGGACCAAGGCCGTCGAGACCCACTACGACGACCAGTTCCCGATCAAGCGCCTGGGCACCAACCTCTGGGCAGCGCTGGACTACAAGCTGTTCAACGAAGGCCGCCCTGGCGTGGTGATTGGCCGCGACCACTGGTTGTACAGCGACGAGGAATTCAACCCCATCGTCAACGAAGACCAGAACCTGCAAGGCAACTATGCCTTGGTGGAAGGCGTGCGCCAGAAGCTCAAGGCCCAGGGTATCCAACTGGTGATGGCGATCGTGCCGGCCAAGGTGCGGCTGTACCCGGAACACCTGGGTGAAGTGCAGCCGGCGAGCATCCGCGCAGGTCTGTACCAGGACTTCCATGCCCGCATGGCCGCCGACAAGATCGTCGCCCCTGACCTGATGGGTCCGCTGCAACAGGCCAAGCTGCACGGCCAACAAGTGTTCCTGCGCACCGACACCCACTGGACCCCGGACGGCGCTGAAGTGGCGGCCAAAGAATTGGCCAAGACAATTGCCAACAAGACGCCCCTGAGCGGCGAGCCTCAACGCTTTGTCACCGAAGCCGAGAAGACCGAGCCACACAAGGGCGACCTGCGCCTGTTCCTGCCGCTGGACCCGCTGTTCGAAAACCTGATGCCGCCCAAGGAGCCACTGCAAAAACGCGTGACGCACCTGGCTGAAACCAAAGGCGACGATGCGCTGTTCACCGACAGTGAAACCCCGGTGGCCCTGGTGGGCACCAGCTACAGCGCCAACCCGAACTGGAACTTTGTCGGCGCGCTGAAGCAAGCCCTGGGCAGCGACGTCATCAACTACTCCGAAGACGGCCACGGCCCGATCCTGCCGATGCTCAGCTACCTGAAAAGCGACGACTTCAAGAACAGCCCGCCACAGGTGCTGATCTGGGAGTTTCCCGAGCGTTATTTGCCTGTGAACAACGAAATCGGCGATGCCGACCCGCAGTGGGTTGCGCAGCTCAAACAAGCCGGTATGCGCCAACAGAACATGGCTATCAACACCCCCACCGTTAAAAACATGAACTCCGAGACGCCCGACCGGGCGCAAAACTGAAAGAGAGGTAACTCACATGACTTTCACTACTAACCTCGCAAAAACTTTTGCCCTCGTCGCCGGCATGAGCGTTGTTTCGATGTCCGCCTTCGCCGGTGGCGACGCCGCCCTCTACGGTCCCGTCGCGCCAAAAGGCTCGAGCTTTGTGCGGGTGTACAACGCCAGCAACCAGGAAGTCAGCGCCACCGTCGGCAGCACCAACCTCAACGAGGTTGCACCGCTGGCCAGCAGTGACTTCAGCTTCATGCCGGGCGGTGACTACAGCGCCAAGGTCGGCAGCCAGACCCTGCCGGTCAAGCTCGCCGCCGACCACTACTACACCCTGGTCAGCAGCGGCAGCGGCCAACCGCAACTGATCGAAGAACCGCCGTTCAAGAACAAGCAGAAATCCCTGGTGCGCGTGCAGAACCTCAGTGACAAGTCGCTGACCCTGAAAACCGCCGATGGCAAGACCGACGTGGTCCAGGCCGTGGCCGCCAAGGGCCGTGGCGAGCGCGAGATCAACCCGGTGAAGGTCAGCCTGGCGCTGTATGAAGGCGATAAAAAAGTCGGCGACGTGAAGCCGGTAGCTCTGGAACGCGGTGAGGCCGCAGTGCTGTACGTCACCGGCACCGGCGCCAACCTGTCGCCAGTGTGGGTGAAACGCCCTGTGTCGACCCGCTGATTAGATTTTCAGATTGACGCTGCCCCCTGTGGGAGCTGGCTTGCCTGCGATGCGGACAACTCGGTGTATCAGGTACACCGAGGTGATGCCATCGCGGGCAAGCCCGGCTCCCACAGGCTCTAACCAAATTTGATTCAAGGAGAAACACCATGATCCCAGTAATCCTTTCCGGTGGTAGCGGCTCACGTCTTTGGCCGCTTTCGCGTAAACAGTTTCCCAAGCAGTTCCTGGCCTTGACCGGCGAGCACACCTTGTTCCAGCAAACCCTGGAGCGCCTGGTGTTCGACGGCATGGACGCGCCCATCGTGGTGTGCAACAAGGACCACCGCTTTATCGTCAACGAGCAACTGGCTGCCCGCAAACTGGAAACCCAGCGCATCCTGATGGAGCCGTTCGGCCGCAATACCGCGCCGGCCGTGGCCCTGACGGCGATGATGCTGGTCAACGAAGGCCGCGACGAACTGATGCTGGTGCTGCCCGCCGACCACGTGCTGGATGACCAGAAAGCCCTGCAACGCGCCCTGGCCCTGGCCACTGTGGCGGCTGAGCGTGGCGAAATGGTGCTGTTCGGTGTGCCGGCCACCCGTCCGGAGACCGGCTACGGCTATATCAAGTCGACCAACGATTCGCTGCTGCCCGAAGGCGTCAGCCGCGTGCAACAGTTCGTGGAAAAACCCGATGAAAAACGCGCCGCCGAATTCGTCAAGAGCGGTGGTTATTTCTGGAACAGCGGCATGTTCCTGTTCCGTGCCAGCCGCTTCCTCGAAGAGCTGAAAAAACACGACCCGGACATCTACGACACCTGCCTGCTGACCCTGGAACGCAGCAACCAAACCGCCGACACCATCGACATCGACGAATCCACCTTCGCCTGCTGCCCGGACAACTCCATCGACTACGCCGTGATGGAAAAAACCCAACTGGCCTGCGTGGTGCCGTTGACTGCCGGCTGGAGCGACGTGGGTTGCTGGGCATCGCTGTGGGACGTGAATGAAAAAGACGCCAACGGTAACGTCAGCAAGGGCGACGTGGTGATCCAGGACAGCAAGAACTGCATGATCCACGGCAACGGCAAGCTGGTGTCGGTGATTGGCCTGGAAAACATCGTGGTGGTGGAAACCAAGGACGCGATGATGATTGCCCACAAGGACAAGGTCCAGGGCGTCAAGCAGATGGTCAACACCCTCAACGAGCAGGGCCGCAGCGAAACCCAGAACCACTGCGAGGTGTACCGTCCATGGGGCTCGTACGACTCGGTGGATATGGGCGGACGCTTCCAGGTCAAGCACATCTCGGTGAAACCGGGCGCGTGCCTGTCGTTGCAGATGCACCACCACCGCGCCGAACACTGGATCGTGGTCAGCGGCACCGCCGAAGTCACCTGTGACGAGAACGTGTTCCTGCTCACCGAAAACCAGTCCACCTACATCCCGATTGCCTCGGTGCACCGTTTGCGTAACCCGGGCAAGATTCCATTGGAGATTATCGAGGTGCAGTCCGGCAGCTACCTGGGTGAAGACGATATCGAACGCTTTGAAGATATCTACGGTCGATCCACGCCAATCGAGCGTGGCGTGTCGGTAAAAACCATCGCGCAGTAAACAGAGCAGCACAACAAGCCCCCGCCCCACCGACTGCGTCCCCTATCCGCAGCCGGTGGGCCGGGGGCTTTTTCTTTGGGGCCGGGGAACCCGAAGATGGTCAACTCCACCTACGCTTGGTTAGGATGCCCGTTCCGTTTTCGAGGTTGTTGCCATGTTCTTTGGTGTCTTGCTGATTATCACCTGGCTGATCCTCTTGCTGCGCTACCCCGCCAGGGCGTTGCCGGTTTCCCTCGCGGCCGCCGTCGGCCTGGGCCTGGTGGCGGTATGGGTGGTGTGGCTGGACAACCGCGAGGCCCAGCAATTGGCACGCCTGGAACTGCGTACCGTCTACGCGCCGAAAGAATGCCCGGCAGACCGCCCGCTCAAGCTCACCTTGAACAACGGCAACAACGTACCGCTGACCGAACTGCGTTGGCGCATCGCCGCGTATGCGCCGGGCGATACGGTCAACCTGGCAGACAACGTGTACGCTGCCCCGCGCTATCGCGGCCCCGGCGAACTGCAGGCCGGCGCCACCTGGGAAGACTGCCTGCCAGTGCCGCCGCTGCGCCCCGGCTACCGCCCGCAAACCCTGGAATTTCGTGCCGAGCATTTGCAAGGCAGCTTCTCTGACTGATAACGACAAAGGACTGATCCATGCCCAACGTACTGATCACCGGGTGCTCCAGTGGCATTGGCCGTGCCCTGGCGGACGCCTTCAAGCAAGCCGGCTTTGACGTGTGGGCCAGCGCCCGGCGCAGCGAGGATGTGGCGGCACTCGCCAGCGCCGGCTTTAACGCGGTGCAACTGGACGTCAACGACAGCGCTGCACTGGCGCAGTTGGCCGGGCAGGTCGGCGAGCTGGACGTGCTGATCAACAACGCCGGCTATGGCGCCATGGGTCCGTTGCTCGACGGCGGCACCCAGGCGATGCAGCAGCAATTCGAGACCAACGTATTCTCAGTGGTCGGCGTGACTCAAGCGCTGTTCCCGGCCCTGCGTCGCCGTAAAGGGTTGGTGGTGAATATCGGCAGCGTGTCCGGCGTGTTGGTCACACCGTTCGCCGGTGCGTATTGCGCCTCGAAAGCCGCAGTGCATGCCTTGAGTGATGCGTTGCGCATGGAGCTCGCACCGTTCGGCGTGCGGGTGATGGAAGTGCAGCCAGGCGCCATCGATACAAGTTTTGCAAAAAACGCCGGCACCCAGGCCGAACTGTTGATCAATGAAAAGTCGCCCTGGTGGCCACTGCGCGAAAGCATCCGCGCCCGGGCCAAGGCCTCCCAGGATCGGCCTACGCCCGCTCGCGATTTTGCCGCGGACGTGCTCAAGGCCGTGCAACAGGGCACGCCGCCGCGCCTGTTGCGCTCGGGTAATGGTTGCCGGGCATTGCCGTGGATGGCGGCGCTGTTGCCCAAGGGCTTGCTGGAGACTGTCTTGAAAAAACGCTTTGGCCTGAGCGGCCAGCTCTAAGAGCCCCCGCCTCCCTGTGGCGAGGGAGCTTGCTCCCGCTGGGCTGCGCAGCAGCCCCAAAACCATCCGCCCAAGTTTCCTGAAAGAATGCGCTGACCTTTTCAGGGGTGCTTCGCCCCCCAGCGGGAGCAAGCTCCCTCGCCACACGGTTTCTCGGCTGATCAGCCTTTCATGAAATCAATGAAGGCCCGCACTTTCAGGGGCAAATGCCGGGTATCCGGGTACAACGCGTACACCCCCTGCGGCGCAAATCGATACCCCGGCAGCAACCGCACCAAACGCCCCGCATCCAGGTCTTCCTGCACCAGCCACTGGGGCAGGATCGCCACGCCATGCCCGCGCACGGCAAACGCCTGGAGAATGGCGGCACTGTCGGCAACCAGTGAAGCCTTGCCGGGGCCTGGACGGTACAGGTGCTCATGGCCGGCCGGGTCGAGCACCGTCAACTCCGTCAGCCGCCCGTGCCCCAGCTTGGGCAGTTGCTCCAGCTCTTCCAGCGTGGCGACCCCGGCAAACCCCGGTGCAGCCACGGCGAGGATTTCGTAGCTCGACAGCTGCACCGCCCGATGATTGGAGTCGAGCATCCGCCCCAATCGAATAGCCACATCGAAGCGCTCGGAGATCAGGTCGGCGTGGCTGGAGGAGGTGGATAACTGGATGTTCAATTCCGGGTGCAGGCCGCGAAAGGTTTCCACTGCCGGCACCACCACCGCCAATCCGTATTCGACGGTGGTGGTGATCCGCAATGTGCCCTTGAGCTGGCTGTGCTCCGAACGAGCCTCTTCCACCGCCAGGCGCGCTTCTTCCAGCATGCGCGTGCAGCGCAGGTAAAAGCGTTCGCCCGCATCGGTCAGTGCCAGTTGCCGAGTACTGCGGGTCAGCAGGGTCACGCCCAGCTCGGCTTCCAGGCGCTTGAGGTTGAAGCTCACCACTGCTCGCGTCTGCCCGAGGACATCAGCGGCTGCCGTCAACGAACCGGCCTCGACCACGGCCTTGAAGGTGTCGAAACGATCCAGACTGACCATTGGTCACGCGCTCCTTTGTCAAAATATTTTTGACAAACTAACAGTCAAACCGCTGTTTCCCAAGTGCCCGCACCCGCCTACCCTGCCGCCATCCACAGCAGGAACTGCGCAATGACCTACCGCTCGAAAGTCACCTGGATCTTTCTACTGGGCTTCGCCCTCGACCTGGTGAACATGTTTGTCGCCACCATCGCTTACCCGGACATCGCCCGCGAGTTGCACGCCTCGGTCACGCAACTGGCATGGATCGGCAACGCCTACATGCTCGGCCTGACCGTCGTCATTCCCCTGAGTGTTTGGCTGGCGGCGCTGTTGGGTGAGCGCCGGTTGATTGCCGTCAGCCTGTTGCTGTTCGGCGTAGCCTCGGTGCTGGTGGGCCAGGCCGCCTCGATTGAAGCGCTGATCGGCTGGCGCCTGTTGCAGGGCTTGGGTGGCGGCTTGTTGATTCCGGTGGGGCAAGCCTTGGCCTATCGGCATTTTCCGCCGGCAGAACGCAGCCAACTGACAGCCAGGGTCATGCTGGTGGCGCTGCTGATTCCGGCGTTGTCGCCAGCATTGGGCGGCCTGGTGGTGGACAGCGTGTCGTGGCGCTGGATCTTTTTCGCCAACCTGCCGCTGGCGCTGATCACCGTGATGCTGACCTTGCGCTGGCTGGTGGCAGACACGCCCGCGTCCACACGCCCGGCGCTGGAGCTCGGTCACGTATTGGGCCAGGCTCGCCGCCCGATGCTGCGGGTCGCGATGCTGGTTTACCTGTTCATCCCGGGCGTGTTTATCGGCACCAGCCTGGTGGCGATTCTTTATCTGCACGGCCTCGGCTTTACCGCCAGCCTCATCGGCGCGCTGATGCTGCCGTGGGCGCTGGCCTCGGGGCTGGCGATTGCCTTGAGCAAAAAACTGTTCAATCGCTGCGGGCCGAGGCCGCTGCTGCTGGCGGGCATGCTGCTGCAAGCCCTCGGCATCCTGTTGCTGATCGAGCCGCACCCGGTTGTCGTGGTGCTCGCCTACCTCCTGATGGGCCTGGGTGGCAGCCTGTGCAGCAGCACCGCGCAAACCCTGGCCTTTCTCGACATTCCGGCCGAGCGCATGGGGCATGCCAGCGCCTTGTGGAACATCAATCGGCAATTGAGTTTTTGCCTCGGTGCCGCCGTGCTCAGTGGGGTGCTGGCTGCGCTGGACTCGTTCACCGTCACCTTCGCGATTGCCGCGGCGTTGACCCTGTTTCCATTATTTGCCGTACTGTGCCTGGATGCGTCCAAGGTACGGACACTGCTTCACCCTGCCAGCGAGCCCACACGATGATTGACTACCGCGATTTTTTTGATGAAGTGATCCAGGCCCATGTCGAGATCGAGCAATGGTTTGCCGGCACAGCCCCCGAGGGAACACTGGAGGTTTTGCTGAAGCGTTTTTCGCCGGACTTTTCCATGATCACCCCGGCGGGCAAACAACTGGATTTTGCACTGCTCAACCAGCTGTTCAGCCAGGCTGGCGGCAAGCGGCCCGGGTTCAGGATCAGCCTCAGCGAGTTTGCCGGGATTGACCGACACGCCCGTGGCGCGACGGTAAGTTATCGCGAACAGCAGGTGGATGGCAGCGGTGCCCAAACCGATCGGCGATCGACCGTGGTGTTTGAAAAACAGGCCAGTGGCGCCCTGCTGTGGCGCCACTTGCACGAGACGTTTCTACAGGCCTGACACGGTCAAAATGTGGGAGCGGGCTTGCTTGCGAATGCGGTGGATCAGTCGATATTTTCGTTGACTGACAAACTGCCTTCGCGAGCAAGCCCGCTCCCACATTCAGTTCTGTGTTTGGTTGACGATCACGGTGCAGGTGATCCCCGCCGCCAACAGCACACCTTCCGGCACTTCATCGATATGAATCCGCACCGGCACCCGCTGGGCCAGGCGCACCCAGTTGAACGTCGGGTTCACATCGGCGATCAACTCGCGGCTCTCCGGGTTGTCCCGGTCGTAGATGCCGCGCGAAATGCTTTCCACGTGGCCCTTGAGGGTTTCGCCGCTCATCAACTGCATGTCGGCCTTGTCCCCGACTTTGACGTGGGGCAGCTTGGTTTCTTCAAAGAAGCCGTACACCCAGAACGAGTTCATATCCACCACCGCCATCTTCGCCTCGCCGATGCGTGCATAGTCGCCGCGGTGCACGTTGAGGTTGGTGACGTAGCCGTCGACCGCCGCCACCACCTGGGTGCGCTTGAGGTTCAGTTGCGCCGCTTCAAGCTGGGCCAGGGCATGTTGGTAGTCGGCCAGGGCCGAGTCGGCGATGTTACTGGCGTCGTCGCGGTTTTCCTTGGAGATCACCAGGGCGTCGAGGTCGGCGCGGCGGTGGGCGTTGACCTTGCGCATCTCCCAGGTGGCCTTGCGGGAAGCCACCAGGGATTGCGCCTGCTTGACCGCAATCTGGTAATGCTCAGGGTCGATCTGCATCAGCAGGTCGCCCTTTTTCACCAACTGGTTGTCACGCACCGGAACGTTGACCACTTCGCCGGTGACGTCGGCGGCGACGTTGATGATGTCGGCGCGCACCCGGCCATCGCGGGTCCAGGGGGTTTCCATGTAGTGCACCCACAACGTGCGGCCAATCCAGATCGCCAGGGCCAGTACCAGCAAGGTCGCGAGCAGGCTGAAAAACTTTTTCATCGGGGCATTCTCAACGGTAGACGGTCAGCGCCAGGGCGCCGAACAAGCAAGCGAACAGGCTCAGGCGCAGCAGCGCCGGGTGCCAGAAAAAACGGTACAGGTCAAAGCCGGCCAGAAAGCGGTCAAGGGCCCAGGCCAGGCCCGCCGCGATCAGAAACATCAGGGTCATGGTGGGCATGTAGACGCCGTGGAAGGCGATTTCACGAGGCATGGGCGGGTCCTTCGGGCTTGAGGGCAGCCAGGGGTGATTGCGGGTCCAGCAATGAGGTGCGGATAAAGTGCAGGTAGCTTTTCACCCGGCGCAGGGCCGAGGTGTCGAAGTGCGGGGCGAAGGGTTCGTCGGTGGCCTGCACCCGGCTGATGGCGTGGTCCACGGCGACCAGGCTGCGCTCCAGGTTGCTGGCGCTGGGTTGCAGGAACAGCCGCACCAACGAACGGCCCATAACCCGGATCGCCTGGCGCCACGGCTGGGACTCGGCATACGCCGGGTGCACCGGCAGGATCGCCTGTTCCTTGCGCAACTCGATGATCGCGTGGCCGACTTCCAGCACCACGAACATCCAGCGCAGCAGGTTGCGTTGCACCTGGGGTTGCCCGGCGGCAAAGCCGTAGGCCTGGTGCAGCAGGTCGCGGGTGCGGCTTTCGAAACCCGACGCCAGGCCCTTGAGTTTGCCGCTGATGGCGAACACCACTTGCTCGCGCAAGTCCTGCTCCAGCCGACGCCACAACCAGCGGCTGTTGGGCGGCAGGATGATCGCGCCCGCCGCCGCACACACCAGCATGCCGATGACCATGGCGATGTAGTCGTTGATGAAGGTATAGGGGTTGTAGATCGTGAGGTTGTCCGGCACCGAGCCGGTACTGAAGAAGATCAGCAACCCGACGCCGACTCCCGCGTACTGCGGGCGCGAAGCCAGGAACGAACCGAAGATGATCACCGGCGCGAGCATCACGCACAGCAACGGGAAACCGTCGATCCAGGGAAACACGAAGAACATTTCGACAAAGCCCACCAGCGCCCCGATCAAGGTGCCGCAAGCCATTTGAAAGGCCATGCGCTTGGGGTTGGGGGTGGCGGCCGACAAACCCACCGTCGCCGCGGCGATCAGGGTCATGGTCGCGCCACTGGGCCAGGCCGTAGCCACCCAGTAACTGCCGAGCACGATCAGGATAAACGAGGCGCGAATCCCCGAGGCGGCGCAGGCCAGCCAGTTGGTTTTGGGGGTGTAGGGTTCGTCCCAGTGTTCGCGCTCGTGGCTGTGATCCGCCAGGGATGCATGGGTCTGGGCGTAGTTGTGCAAGTCGTCGACGAAGCGGTACAGCAGCTCATAGGCGGTGTGAAAGTCCAACAGCTCGGCGTCGCTGGGGGCGCTTTCCTGGAAGCGGGTGCGCAGGCTGCGCACCTTGGCGGGCAGGCCTTCCTTGTAGGCGTTCAACTGATTGGCCAGGCGCGCCGCATCGGGGCTGGTGAGCGCACGGCCGGAAAAACCGTCGAGCAGTTCCGCCAGGTCTTGCAGGCCCGGCTTGATGGCAGCCACCACGTGATCGGCCTCCTGGCTGCGCAGGCGCTCGAGCAATTGGTGCAAGGCGTTGAAGCGCGTGGTGATGCCCATGAACTCGCTGTTCAAGCGCGTCAGCCGGCCATTGCGCCGACGCATGTGCGGGTCTTCGAACACGGTGATGCTGCGCAGCCCTTCCAGGCCCACGGCTTCGGCGATAAAGCGCACGTTGCTGCGTTCAAAGCCTTCGCGCTCGCTGCGACCGCGCAGGCCGTCGGTGACGAACAGCGCGAACACACCGAAGCGCTGGTACAGGGCGTTGCGCATCGCAGCGCTGGAGGTTTGCGGCAGGATCGCGGCGCTGACCAGCGTGGAGCAGACAATCCCCAACGAGATTTCCAGGACTCGCCACACCGCCGCCATAAACGCGCCGTCGGGATGGGCCAGGGCCGGCAAGCCAACCATCGCCGCGGTGTAGCCGGCCAGCACAAAACCGTAGGCGCGAAAGTTGCGATTGCGGGTCGCGCCAGCAGTGCAGATGCCGACCCAGATCGCCAGCGAACCGAGGAACAGTTCAGTGTTCTGCGCAAACAACGCGATCAGGAACACCATCACCGCCGAGCCCGCCAGGGTGCCCAGGAAGCGGTAGAAACTCTTGGCGAACACCTGGCCGCTTTGCGGTTGCATCACGATAAAGACGGTGATCATCGCGGTACGCGGTTGCGGCAATTCCAGGCGCATCGCCAGCCACAGCGTCAGGAAGGCCGCGATCAGCACCTTGAAGATATAGACCCAGGTCACGCCATCACTGCGTGCCCAATCGAAGAAACCACGGCGCCACTCAAGCGAGTGCAACCAGCGCAGCGGTGCAGGCAAGGGAGTCATCGCATCCTACTCAGTGATCAAACACGGCGAGGGCCGCCGGGGTCTTGCTCGGTAAGGTCTGGCTGTCCTGAGGCACATCGCTGCCGGCACCGAGGCCACCGCCCAACGCGGTCACCAGTTCGGCGTGGGCACTCAGGCGTGCAGCCTGGACCTGCTGCTGCACCTGCTGCTGGCGGAACAACAGGCTCTGGGCATTCAGCACGTTGAGGTAGTCGGTGAGGCCGCGCTGGTAGGCGATCATCGCGATGTCATAGGTTTTCTGCGCCGAGGCCACGGATTCGGCGGCGAAGGCTTGCTGCTTGTCCATGGACTCGCGGCGGATCAACTGGTCGCTGATGCCCTTGAGCGCGTTGACCAGCGTCTGGTTGTAGTGCGCGACGGCGATGTCGTAGCCGGCGCTGGCTTCACCCAGTTGCGAGCGCAGGCGGCCACCGTCGAAGATCGGCAGGCTGATGGCAGGGCCGGCGGTGTAGTTGAGTTTCTTGCCGGTCAGGAAACTCAGCATCCCGCCGCCGGTGGCGACGTAGCCGAGGCTGCCCACCAGGTCGACGTTGGGGTAGAAACCGGCGTGGGCCACATCAATGCCACGGGCCTGGGCCGCCACTTGCCAGCGGCTGGCGACCACGTCCGGGCGCTGGCCGAGCAGTTCGGCGGGCAAGCTCGACGGCAGTTTCAGCGGCGCGGCCAGGGACAAGGTGGGCCGCTGCAACTGCGCGCCCGCCCCCGGCCCTTTGCCCGCCAGCGCGGCCAACTGGTTGCGACTCAGGGCGATCTGTTCATCCAAGGCGTCCAGCTGGCGATGGGTTTCCGGCAGCGGCGTCTCGGCCTGGCTGACTTCGAAGTGGGTGCCGATCCCACCATTCAAACGCTTTTGCGCAAGGTCGAGAATCTGTTGTTGCTGGGCCAGGGTGGCGGCCACGATATCGCGCTGGGCGAAATGCAACGACAGCTGGATATAGGCGCGCACCACGTTGTTCTGCAATTCGAGCTGGGCCTGGCGCGCTTCGGCGGCGCTCATGTGGGCCATGTCCACGGCGCGCTCGGTGGCGTTGCTTTCGCGGCCCCAGAGGTCGAGGGCATAGCTCAAGCCCAGGGACGCGTTGTTGTCCCAGGTGGTGGAATTGTCCAGCGCGCCCGGGCCGTAGAATTGGTCGCTCGGCCAGTTATGGCGCTTGAGCGTGGCATCACCATTGATCTGCAACGACTCGGCCGACTCGGCGATCCCGGCCATGGCCCGGGCTTCACGCACACGTGCAGCGGCCATGGCCATGCTCGGGCTGCCTTGCACGGCGAGGTCGATCCAGTGGTTGAGTTGCGGGTCGCCGTAGGCTTGCCACCATTGCGCGGTGGGCCAGTGGGCGTCCTGGGCGGCGCTTTTGATCGCTTCGTCGGTGGCCAATGAATTGGCGACGAGTGACTGGCCTTGAGGGGCGATTCCTCCGGTTCCGATGCAGCCGCTGATTGCTAACGATAAGGCCCAAACACTGAGAGTCTTCAGCTCTCTGCTGATGCGACGCGGCACTGCTGCGAATTCCTGAGAGGGTGTTGCGGGGAAGGTGGCGCAATTCTAAGGGGCGGGCCGGATGGCGATAAGGTGGGATTCTTGTGAATCTTTGTTACCGTTCAGGCGATAATCCGTTCGTAGGGATCACTGGATCCTGCAACTTCGTGTCACAATTTGCCATCTCCCCTGAGAGCACCTTAATGGACACCTTGCAAAACATGCGCGCCTTCAGTTGTGTGGCCGAAGCCGGCAGCTTCACCGCCGCCGCCGTGCAACTGGATACCACCACGGCCAACGTCTCGCGCGCGGTCTCCAACCTTGAGGCCCATCTGCAAACCCGTTTGCTCAACCGCACCACCCGCCGCATCGCCCTGACCGAGGCCGGCAAGCGCTATTTGCTGCGTTGCGAGCAGATCCTGGCGTATGTCGAGGAAGCGGAAGCCGAAGCCAGCGACGCCCACGCCCGCCCCGCCGGGCAGCTGAAAGTGCACACCATGACCGGCATCGGCCAGCACTTCGTGATCGATGCGATTGCCCGCTACCGCCGCACCCACCCGGACGTGACCTTTGACCTGACCATGGCCAACCGCGTGCCGGACCTGCTGGATGAGGGTTACGACGTGTCCATCGTGCTCGCCAGCGAGTTGCCGGATTCGGGGTTTGTCTCGCAGCGCCTGGGGATAACTTACAGCATCGCCTGTGCCTCGCCGGCCTACGTCAAGGCCAACGGCTGCGCGCAACGGCCCAGCGACCTGCTCAACCACGCGTGCCTGCGCCTGGTCAGCCCGGTGATTCAGCTGGATAAATGGTCGTTCAATGGCCCGGAAGGCCAGGAAAGTGTGGCGATCAACAGCTCACCGTTCCTGGTGAACTCGGCCGATGCGATGAAGACCGCGATCACCAGCGGCATGGGCGTTGGCCTGTTGCCGGTGTATGCGGCGATTGAAGGGCTGCGCAACGGCACCCTGGTGCGGGTGATGCCCAACTACCGCTCCCAGGAGCTCAACCTGTACGCCATCTACCCGTCGCGCCAATACCTGGATGCGAAGATCAAGACGTGGGTGGAATACCTGCGCAGTTCCCTGCCGGAAATCATGGCCGCGCATCAGGCGGAACTGGCGGCCTATGAGCTAAGTGGCAGTTTGGGCGGGGTACGACTGAGTAACTGAGGGGGGGGGCGGCCGCTACACCGGCAGCGTAATGCCAAAGGTGTTGCCGCCGCCCTCGCTGCGCACAAACACATCTCCGCCGTGCATCAACGCGATCGCCTTGACGATCGCCAGTCCCAACCCGTGATTCGCCCCGCTATTGCTGCGGGACGCGTCCACCCGATAGAACCGCTCGAACAACCGGGGCAGATGCTCGCTGGCAATCTCATCGCCCGGGTTGGTCACCCCGATCGCCACGTGGTCCTCCAGCACTTCGATCTTCACCTCGATCACCTGGCCAGGCGCCGTATGCTGCACCGCATTGCTCAACAGGTTGATCAACGCCCGGCGCAAGTGCGCCCTCTCGATCTGCACCTGGGCATCGCCGGTCACACGCACCTGCACCTGGGCGTCCTCGAGGATAAAGTCCAGGTAATCCAGGGTGGTCGCCACTTCATCCGCCAGCGAACTGGTGATCAGCTTGGTGGCCTTGCTGCCCTGGTCTGCACTGGCCAGGAACAGCATGTCATTGATGATCGAGCGCAGCCGTTCCAGCTCTTCGAGGTTCGATTGCAGCACCTCGAAATAATGCTCGGCCGAACGCCCACGGGTCAGCGCCACCTGGGTCTGGCCGATCAGGTTGGTCAGCGGCGAGCGCAGCTCATGGGCCACATCGGCGTTGAATGACTCCAGGCGCGAATAGGCCTGTTCTACCCGGTCGAGGGTCGAGTTGAAGGAGTTGACGAACTGCTTCAGCTCCGGCGGCAATGGCGACAATTGCAGGCGCCCGGATAGTTTCGGCGGTGCAAGTTTCTGCGCCTCGTCCGACAGCTTGATCAGCGGCTTGAGACCGATGCGCGCCACCCAGAACCCCAGCAGCGAGGCCAGCAGCACGCCGACAAACGCCAGGCCGATCAGCGCCACCAGCAGTTGATGCTGGGTGGCGCGGAAGTTCTCGGTGTCGACCGCGATCAGGAAACGCAGCGGCGGGCGCTGCTCCTTGGCTGGAAACTGGCTGACCAATACTTTGAACGGGTAGGCATGGCCCGGCAGGCGCAAGTCGCGCTTGCCGGTCGGGCCGGCGGCGAAGGCGCGAATCTGCGCGTCCGGGTTGCCGTATTCGTAGGTCGGGTCGCTGCTCACCACCCAGAAGCGAATGCGCTTGTCTTCCTCTCCCAACAACTTGAGCTTGGCGGTGATCTTCGCCCAATGGTCCGGCGTACCGAAGCGATTGACCGAAGACTCCAGCACGCTGTAGCGCGCATCCAGCTCGGCCCCGGGCAGCAGGCCCAGGCCTTTGTCCACCTGCTGGTACAGCGCGCCGCCGATCAACAGGAAGATCAGCAGCGCCACCAGGGTGAACATGCCGCTCAGGCGCAGGGCGATGGAGTTAGCCGACACTGCGGTTCTCCAGCACGTAACCCATGCCACGGATGGTGTGCAGCAGTTTCTGTTCGAACGGCCCGTCGAGCTTGGCCCGCAGGCGTTTGATCGCCACTTCCACCACGTTGGCGTCGCTGTCGAAATTGATGTCCCAGACCATTTCCGCAATCGAGGTCTTGGACAGGATTTCACCCTGGCGCCGGGCCAATACGCTGAGCAGCGAGAACTCCTTGGCGGTCAGGTCCAGGCGAACGCCGTTGCGACTGGCCTTGCGGCTGATCAGGTCGATCCACAGGTCGGCGATGGTCACCTGCACCGGCTCATGCCCGCCACTGCGACGGGTCAGGGCTTGCAGGCGCGCCACCAGTTCGAGGAACGAGAACGGCTTGCCGAGGTAATCATCCGCGCCTTCGCGCAGGCCGCGAATACGGTCTTCCACCCGCTCGCGGGCGGTGAGCATGATCACCGGCGTCTGCTTGCGCGCCCGCAGCGCGCGCAAAACACCAAAGCCATCCAGGCCGGGCAGCATCACGTCGAGCACGATGACCGCGTAATCGTTCTCCAGGGCCAGGTGCAACCCTTCGACGCCTTCACGGGCGACGTCGACGGTATAGCCTTGCTCCGTCAGGCCGCGGTGCAGGTAGTCGGCGGTTTTTTCTTCGTCTTCAATAATCAGTACACGCATGAGCCTTTTGTTCCAGGACGGGGCCTCAGCCTCAGTGTGTGATTGCCAGCTGGGGAGCTGGTTTGGGTCTGTGGAAAAACTTCTCGAGGTACAAGTATATGACCGGTGTGGTGAACAGCGTCAGCGCCTGGCTCACCAGCAACCCGCCCACCACCGCGATACCCAACGGCTGGCGCATTTCCGCGCCGGGGCCGGAGCCCAGCATCAGCGGCACCGCACCCAGCAGGGCGGCCAGGGTGGTCATGATGATCGGCCGGAACCGCGTGACACACGCCTCATAAATCGCTTCCTCGGGCGGCAGGCCGCGTACGCGCTGGGCGTCCAGGGCGAAGTCGATCATCAGGATACCGTTCTTCTTCACGATCCCGATCAGCAGCACCAGGCCGATCAACGCCATGATCGAAAAGTCCTGGCCCATCAGTGACAACATGATCAGCGCCCCCAACCCCGCCGATGGCAAGGTGGAGATGATCGTCAGCGGGTGCACGAAGCTCTCGTACAGCACACCCAGGATAATGTAGACCGCCACCAGTGCCGCGAGGATCAGCCAGGGCTGGCTGGCCAATGAACTCTGGAACGCCTGGGCCGCGCCCTGGAAGTTGCCGATGATGGTGGTCGGCATGCCGATTTCATTCTTCGCCTGGTTGAGCAGGATCACCGCATCGCCCAACGCGACGCCGGGTGCCAGGTTGAAAGACAGGTTGGCCGCCGGGAACATGCCGTCATGGCTGATGGACAAAGGCCCGACGGTGGGCGGGTCGACCTTGGCCACCGCCGACAGCGGCACCATCTCGTTGGTCAACGGCGAGCGCAGGTAGAAGTAGTTCAGGCTTTCGGCCTTGCCGCGTTGCTGGGTGTCCAGTTCCAGCACCACCTGGTACTGGTTGATCTCGGTCTGGAACTCGTTGATCTGGCGCTGGCCGAAGGCGTCGTACAGCGCCTGGTCCACATCGGTGGCGGTGAGGCCAAACCGCGCGGCGGCCTGACGGTCGATGCTGATGTGGGTGATGCTGCCGCCCAGTTGCAAGTCGTTGGACAGGTCGCGGAACGCCGGGTTGGCCCGCAGTTTTTCGGTGAGGCGCTGGGTCCAGGTATTCAGGGTCGGGCCGTCATTGCTCTTGAGCACGTACTGGTACTGGGCGCGGCTGGGGCCGGAGCTCAAGTTGATGTCCTGGCCGGCCCGCAGGTACAGGACGATGCCCGGCACTTTCGCCAGTTTCGGGCGGATCCGGTCGATAAACTGGCTGGCCGACACGTCGCGATCCCCGCGATCTTTCAAGGCAATCCAGAACCGGCCGTTGGCGATGGTCTGGTTGCTGCCGGTCACGCCCACCGAATGGGAGAACGCTTCCACCGCCGGGTCATCCTTGACGATCTCGGCGATTGCCTTGTGCTTGGCAACCATGTCCGGGAACGACACGTCGGCCGCCGCTTCGCTGGTGCCGAGGACGAAGCCGGTGTCTTGTACCGGAAAGAAACCCTTGGGGATAAACACGTAGCCGACCACGGCCAGGGCCAGGGTCACCATGAAGATCGCGGCCATGGTGCGTTGATGGGCCAGGGCGCGGCGCAGATTGCGCGCATAGCCGACCAGCAGGCGTTCGCTGAAACCGGGTTTGTCGTGGGCATGATGGGTTGGTGCGCGCATGAACAACGCGGCCAGGGTCGGCGCCAGGGTCAGCGAGACCACCACCGAAATCAGGATGGTCGAGGTGGCTGTCAAGGCAAACTCCTTGAACAACCGCCCCACGACACCGCCCATGAACAACAGCGGGATAAACGCCGCCACCAGCGAGAAGCTGATGGAGACCACGGTAAAACCGATTTCACCCGCGCCCTTGATCGCGGCTTCGCGCTTGTCGAGGCCCGCTTCCAGGTGGCGGTGAATGTTCTCCACCACCACGATCGCATCGTCCACCACAAACCCCACGGCGATCACGATCGCCACCAGGGTCAGGTTGTTCAGGCTGAAGCCCATCAGGTACATCAGGGCAAAACTGGCCACCAGCGACACGCCGAGCACGCTGGACACGATCAACGTGGCCGACAACTGGCGCAGGAACAGCGCCATCACCGCCACCACCAGCAGGATGGCGATCAGCAGGGTCACTTCCACTTCATGCAGGGACGCGCGGATGGTCTTGGTGCGGTCGGTCAACACGCTGACCTGCACCGAGGCCGGCAGCATGGCTTGCAGGCGCGGCAGTTCGGCTTGAATGCGGTCCACGGTCTCGACGATGTTCGCGCCGGGCTGGCGGGAGATCACCAGGTTGACCCCTGGCGTGTCGCCGGACCAGGCCTGCACGTAGGCGTTTTCCGAGCCGTTGATGACTTTGGCGATATCCCGCAGTTGTACAGGTGCCCCGTCCTTGTAGGACACGATCAGTTGGGCGTAATCCTCGGGGTGGAACAACTGGTCGTTGGTCGAGAGGGTCGACACGCTGTTCTCGCCGTAGATCGCGCCCTTGGCCAGGTTCAGGCTCGATTGCTGGATCGCCAGGCGCACGTCCGCCAGGGTCAGGCCGATGGCCGCGAGTTTATCGGCCGACGCCTGCACCCGGATGGCCGGGCGTTGCTGGCCGGTAATGTTGATCTGGCCGACCCCGTCGATCTGGCTGATCTGCCGGGCCAGCAGGGTTTCCACGTAGTCGCTCAGCTCGGTGCTGGGCATGCTGTCGGAGCTGACACTGAGGATCAGCACCGGGCTGTCCGCCGGGTTGACCTTCTTCCAGGTCGGCAGGCTAGGCATGTCGCTGGGCAGTTTGCCGGACGCGGTGTTGATCGCCGCCTGCACTTCCTGGGCAGCGGTGTCGATGCTCTTGGTGAGGGTGAATTGCAGGGTCAGCAGGCTGGAGCCCAAGGCACTGCTGGAGGTCATCTGGGTCATGCCGGGGATGGCACTGAATTGCACCTCCAGCGGCGTTGCCACGGATGAAGCCATGGTGTCCGGGCTGGCGCCGGGCAGCGTGGCACTGACCTGGATCGTCGGAAATTCCGCTTCCGGCAGTGGGGCGATGGCCAGGCGTGGAAAGGCAATCATCCCGAGCAATACCAAAGCGAAGGTCAGCAGCAAGGTGGCGACCGGGTGGTCGACGCACCAGGCCGACGGCGAACGACTGCCACTCATGGCTGCACCTTGGCATCAACGGTCTGGATCACCTGCGGCGGCTCCTTGAGCACATCGACCTGGGCGCCCGCCTTGAGCCGTGACTGGCCGTCGCTGACCAGCACATCGCCGGCCTGCACACCCTGGAGGATGTTCATGTCGCTGTTCTGGTACAGCACCTGCACCGGCACCACCTCTACCTTGTCACCCTTGAGCCGGTACACGAAGTGCGAATCCAGGCCGCGTTGCACCACGGTAGGCGGCACCACCAGGGCATTTTTGTGCAGGGCGGTCTGGATGCGGATCGTCACCAACTGCCCCGGCCAGAGTTTTTGCGCGCCGTTGCTGAACTCGGCCTTGGCGCGGATGGTGCCGGTGGTGCCGCTGATCTGGTTGTCGATCAGGCTCAGGCGGCCCTCCCCCAGCAGGTCGCCGGTCTGGCCGTCGGTGTCGGCGCCCATGTAGGCGTTGACGTCGGCGGGCAGTTGCGCGGCGATCAGGCCTTGCAGGGTCGGCAGCATCTGTTGCGGCAGGGAGAACTCGACGGCAATCGGGTCGATCTGGGTCACGGAGAACAAGCCCTGGGTGTCGCTCATGCGCAGGAAGTTGCCTTCATCCACTGTGCGAATCCCGACGCGACCGGTAACCGGCGAGCGAATCTGGGTGTAGGAAAGCTGCACCTGGGCCGAATCAATCGCGGCCTGGTTGCCTTGGGCCGTGGCCTTGAGCTGGTTGACCAGGGCTTGTTGCTGGTCATAGGTCTGCTTGGACACGCCGTCGTCGATGCTCAGTTCCTTGTAGCGCTTGAGGTTGACCAGCGCGACTTGCAGTTGCGCCTGGCTTTCCCCGAGCTGCGCCTTGGCCTGGTCCAGGCTGGCGCGGATCGAGCGGTCATCAATGGTCGCCAGCAGGTCGCCGGCCTTCACCAGTTGACCTTCCTTGACCAGCAATTTGGTAAGGATGCCGTCGATCTGCGGGCGAATCACCACGCTGTGCAACGACAGCACCGAGCCGATGCCGCTGACAAACCGCGGGATGTCCTGCTGTTTGACGCTGATCACCCGCACCGGGATCGCCGACGATGCGGTCAGTTTGGTCTTGGCCGGGCGGGTCACCACCCAGGCAACCACGGCCAGTACCACAAGGACGCCCACGATCAAGGCAGGTTTTCGTTGAATGTGCATGGGGTGAGGCGCCAGGGCAAAGGATCGGAAGAATGAAGGCTCTTTATAGCCCGCCAACCGGGTCAGCAAAGTGACTGCTAACTGACAGCGCCGTCAGTAAAGTCCGACCATTCGTACGAGCAGTGGTTAAAGATCCGAGGCGCGCAGGTATACTGCGCGGCGGTGTGGCCTGCAAGTCGGGCCCGCGTCATTTTCAGTACTCCCCGGAGCTTCCATGAATTCCCCGACACAACCCGCTGTTGAAGCGGTCGACATCGACCAACAGGCCAACCCTGACAGCGTCGAAGGCGAAACCAAGGCCGAGATCCCGGCGTTCAAGTTTCCGTTCAAGCCGGGCGAACTGGCCGGGGCGAAAAACGCCAGCCAGCCGTGGTACAAAAACGGCGCCAAGAACGGCCACACCAAGAGCCCGGGCATGGCGCCTCCCGGCACCCGTCGCTCGATGGGCAAGCGCTGACCGGTAATAAATCCTCCGCAATGGAGATTTATGCCTACAACAGTTACTGACCTTTCGCCTTGTAGGCCTGCGGCCAATTCTTGAAAGCTTGCATGACACCCGCTTGCCCCGACTCTTTCGCTCGGGGCTGGACGTGGTAAAGCTGGTTTTCTGGAAAAGGACGTTCCCTGTGGTTCTGATACGCACCTGTGTCGTGCTGTTGTTGTCGCTGATGGCCAGCGTTTTCTCCACCACTGCGGCCAGCGGTCAACCACGGCATGAAATTCGTTTCGCCGTTGCTGCGCAATTTCCACCCTTCCAAAGCCGCAATCAACATGGCCAGCTTGCAGGGCTGAACATCGAGCTGGGCAATGCCTTATGCATACAGCTCAATGTGCGGTGTACCTGGGTCGACCAGGTCCTTGTGGAAAACTTCCCCGCCCTTGAAGCCAGGCAATTCGACGCGATCATGGGCATGGCCCCTACACTGAAACGGCGCCAGCGGGTGAATTTCACCGATAACCTTTATCCGATCACCACGCGCCTGGTGGCCCGCAAGACATCAGGGTTGAAGCCGACCCCACGGTCACTGAAGGGCAAGCGCGTGGGCGTTCTGGTGGGCAGCAACCGCGAAGCCTTCGCCCTGTCGAAGTGGGCGCCCAAGGGGGTCATCGTCAAGGCATTCTGGCGCAATGACGAGCTGATCCGCAGCCTGCTGGCAGGCGACATCGATGCAACATTGCAAGGCACCGTGGAAATCCGTGAGGCGCTGCTCGACACCGCTGATGGTCAGGTTTTCGACTTCCTCGGCCCTCACGTCTCCACCGAACTGCTGGGTAACGGCGTGGCGATCGCACTGCGCAAGCCCGACACCGCTTTGCGCAGCGCCCTCAATCACGCCCTCGAGCAACTGAAGCAGAGCGGCGAATACCAACGCATCATCGAGCCCTACCGGCTGGACGCGCCGCTCTCCAGACCGTAATGGCCAATTAATTGCGCGGAACATGAGCTGGATCAGTATTTGCCCAACCGGTGCGCTTAGAGTCGACGCCCTGCCGACTCCTCCAACAATCACGAGCGCGCTTTTCCATGAAGATCAATCTGCCGGTCACCGGTCGAAATGTGGATTTTGCCCCCGACGCCAATATCCTCTCGACCACCGACCTGACCAGCGCAATTACCTACGCCAACCAGGACTTCATCGATATCAGCGGCTACACCCGCGAGGAGTTGCTGGGCACGCCGCACAACCTGCTGCGTCACCCGGACATGCCGGCCGCGGCGTTTGCGCACATGTGGCAGGTATTGAAAAGCGGTCGCTCGTGGATGGGTATGGTGAAAAATCGCTGCAAGAACGGCGATCACTATTGGGTCAGTGCCTATGCCACGCCGGTCACCCGGGACGGCGTGACGGTGGAGTATCAATCGGTGCGCACCAAGCCCGATGCACGGCGGGTGCATCGGGCCGAACGGGCCTATGCCCGCCTGCGTGCCGGCACTCGGCGAGCACGGCCCGTGGTGGGCATGACCTTCAAGCTGTCGGCATGGGTCCTGGGGGCTTGCGCCGCAACCTGGGCATTGGGCCTTGGGCTGGCGACTTATCCGCTGACCTGGCAACTGCTGGCGGGAACGGCGGCCTGCGCCGTGGGGGTAGCGGGTGTGCATGGCTTGTTACGGCCCCTGGCACAGTTGAACCAGCGGGCACGGCTGATTGCCGATAACCCGCTGAGCCAGGCGATCTACACCGGGCGCAAGGACGAGTTCGGGCGTATCGAGTTTGCCATGCAGATGCTGGAGGCCCAGGTGGGCGCGGTGGTCGGCCGGATTGGCGATGCATCGCAACGTCTGTCCGGCCATGCCGCGGCGCTGGTGCAACAACTGGACAGCAGCCACACCAGCAGCCTCGGCCAACAGACCCAGACGGACCAGGTCGCCGCTGCGATCAATCAAATGGCCGCCAGCGTGGCGCAAGTCGCCGAGCACGCGTTGCAGGCGTCCAGGGCCGCTGACCAGGCCGGCAGCGAAACCCGCGAGGGCCATCAACGGGTGGATGAAAGCCGCGACGCGGTGCTGCGTTTGTCCGAGGAACTGGCGCGGGCCACCGCAGTGATCCATCAACTGGAAAGCCACAGCGGCGATATTTCCGGGGTGCTGGAAGTGATCCGGGCGATTGCCGAACAGACCAACCTGCTGGCGCTGAATGCCGCCATCGAAGCGGCGCGGGCCGGGGAGCAAGGACGCGGGTTTGCCGTGGTGGCCGATGAGGTACGAGGCCTGGCCCAGCGTACGCAGGATTCGACCAATGAGATCCAGCGCATGATCAGCACCCTGCAAGGCGGCGCCCGGGATGCGGTGCAGGCGATGGCGCAAAGCAGCCAGCATGTGGAGGCCAGCGTCGATCAGGCCCAGCGCGCCGCTGCCGCACTGGATGGGATCAGCCAGCGAATGACCCGAATTACCGCCATGAGCCAGCAGATTGCGGCGGCGGTGGAAGAACAGAGTGCGGTGAGCGAAGACATCAATCGCAACATCATCGGCATTCGCAATGCCGGGGAAGTGACGGTCAGCGCTGGCCAGCAGAGCCAGCTCAGCTCAGGGGACGTGGCGGGGCTGGCGGATGACTTGCGGCGGTTGGCGGAGGAATTCTGGGGCAAGCGGCGCTAGCGCTTAAGCCGCCCGCAATGAAATGAAGGCGTAGTTGGCCGGCACCTCGGTGGCAATCCGGGCGCCGGCATCCAGCAGTTGCTCGGCAATGTCCATCCCGGACACATGAAACACCCACTCATTGGCCTGCACGACTTCTTGCGTCGCCAACTCGATCGCCTGGGCAAACAGGCCCATGTCGGGCAAGTACGCGGTAAACCCATCGCCCTTGAGCGCCGTGGTATGGATGCCCAGCAACCCGCACACGGCTTCCTTGGCCTGGATATCATCGCGGTCAGCCTGGCGTGAGCGGCGGATCAACTCGGCCAGCTCCTTGTCCATCAACTCGCCCCCCACGATCAGCGCCGGCCCCTGCTCCCAGGATTCCGGCGGGCAGTCCTTGGCTGCCGGGTTCAACGGGATGTGCGGATTGATCTCCATCGGGTAGATGCGGCACACCAACGGCCGCCGCTCGTAAATGCGGCAACGGTCGTCTTCGTCAAGATTCCGGCAGCGCCCGGCGTTATAGGCGGCAAAGGTGATTGCCACATACGCCTCGGTATTGCCGCTGGGCACGATGGCGGAACGGCGTTGTGCGTGGTCACGTTGCAACTCGGGCAGCCCCAGGCCACTGCCCAGGAAACCTTCCACCAGCACGATGACATTACCGCCGTCAGCCGCCCAGCTGCGGGCTTCTTCGAGGGTCAAGGGCACATGGTGGTCGGTGCAGCATTTGCCGCAACCGACGCAGGAAAAATGGGTATTCATGGAGGATCTGTCACCAGGCAAGGTCAGAAGGCACTCATGAACGGTGGCGGGTTTTTGCCTCTGTTCACCGTTCTGCCTCTGTGCAAAGCAAGTTATGCGCCAGCGCCGTCAGTCCTCGGGGACAAGGTCGCGAAGCACAAACACCATGCCCGCACGTTCATACAGCCGCCGTGCCCGCAAGTTGGACTCCAGCACCTTGAGGTCGACAAACGCTTCGCCGCGTTGCTTGAACACCTGGAAGGTGTGCAGCAATAACGCACGGCCCAACCCCATGCCCTGGGCACAGGGGTGAATGGCCAGGTTCTTGATGTAGGCGCTGGTCCAGCATTGGGACACACCCAGGATGCCGCTGGCGTTACTCGCCACCAGGCACAGTTTGGGGTCGAACTCGGCATCGGTAACGAACTGCTGGCGCCAGTGCTCAAGGGAGCCGACCCGTCCGCCGCCTTGTTCCTGGGCCAGGCTCAATACCGCATGGATCGCCGGGGCCATGGCTTCGCGGTAATGATCCAGCTGGATATCCGCCGGCCACTGCGGGGCGGGCAGGCTGCCGGTGAGGTCGCGGCGCAGCAGCTGGAAATATTCACCCACCGGTCACAGGCCCTGTTGCGCCACGGTCTGGGCGGCTACCACCAGGCACTTGGTCAGTTCCGGCGAAGAAAACTTGGTGAGTACCGCATTGGCGCCGGCCAGGCGGGCTTTTTCGCTGTTCATCGCACTGTCCAGGGAGGTGTGCAGCAGCACATAGAGGTCCTGGAAGTCCGGGGTTTCCCGCAGGGTGCGGGTAAAGGCGTAGCCGTCCATTTCGGACATTTCGATGTCCGAGACCACCACGTTGATTTGCTCGACGGTGCCTTGCAGCTCCAGCAAACGGTCAATGGCTTCCTTGGCGCTGCGGGCGGTGTGGCACGTGAGGCCGAGGTTGCGCAGGGTGTGCACCGATTGCTGCAGGGCCACCTGGCTGTCGTCCACCACCAGGATTCGGGCGTTGCCCAGCACTTCGGCTTCTTCCATGGTCAGGTCGGTGGGCGCCGCTTCGATCTGCGCCGGGGCGATGCCGTGGATGACTTTCTCGATGTCCAGCACTTGCACCAGGGCGCCTTCGACCTGGGTCACGCCGGTGATAAACGAACGCGTACCGCCGGAACCAAACGGCGGCGGGCGAATGTCGGTGGTCAGGCAGTGCACGATCTTGCTCACCGCCTGCACATGCAGGCCCTGCTTGGAACGGCTCACGTCGGTGACGATCAGGCAGCCGCCGTCCGGGTCTTGCAGGGGCATTTCCCCCAGGGCGCGGCTCAGGTCGATCACCGACAACGCGGTGCCGCGCAAGGTGGCGATGCCTTTGACGTGGGGGTGCGACTCCGGCAGCTTGGTCAGCGGCGGGCAGGGAATGATTTCACTGACTTTCAGCAGGTTGATCGCCATCAGCTTGCCGCTGCGCAAGGTAAAGAGCAGAAGCGAGAGTGAATCTGCGCGGGCTTTGGTGGTGGACATAAAAACCTTCTGTGGATCAGGGATGACGATCTATAGACCGTTATCGACTTGCACGCGAAAAACTGTAGGAGCGAGCTTGCTCGCGAAAAACCTGAGGGCGCTGTGTTTATCCAGGCTGCCCGCGTTATCGTTGACGCTTTTCGCGAGCAAGCTCGCTCCTACCTACAACAAGCAGTCGTCAGCCCTTCCACACCTGCGGGTTTACCAGATCCTGCGGACGCTCGCCCAGCAAGGCGCTGCGCAGGTTTTCCAGGGCGCGGTTGGCCATGGCTTCGCGGGTCTCGTTGGTGGCCGAGCCAATATGCGGCAGGGTCACCGCATTGCTCAGCTGGAACAGCGGCGACTCGGACAGCGGCTCCTGCTCGTACACATCCAGGCCGGCACCACGGATGGTCTGGTTTTGCAGGGCCTGGATCAGCGCCGGCTCATCCACCACCGGGCCACGGGAGATGTTCACCAGGATCGCACTGGATTTCATCAGGCCCAGCTCGCGATGGCTGATCAGGTGGCGGGTTTTCTCGCTCAGTGGCACCACCAGGCAGACGAAATCGGCTTCGGCCAGCAACTGGTCGAGGCTGCGAAACTGCGCGCCGAGTTCCTGTTCCAGTTCGGTCTTGCGGCTGTTACCGCTGTATAGAATCGGCATATTGAAACCCAGGCGACCCCGACGCGCCACGGCCGCGCCGATGTTGCCCATGCCGACGATACCCAGGGTCTTGCCGTGTACATCACAGCCAAACAGCGGCGCGCCGACGCTGGCTTTCCACTGGCCGGCCTTGGTCCAGGCGTCCAGTTCGGCGACACGGCGGGCGCTGCTCATCAGCAGGGCGAAGGCCAGGTCGGCGGTGCTTTCGGTGAGCACATCCGGGGTGTTGGTGAGCATGATCCCGCGCTCATTGAAGTACGCCAGGTCGTAGTTGTCGTAGCCCACCGACACGCTGGAAACCACTTCCAGTTTGCTCGCACCTTCCAGTTGCGCGCGGCCCAGTTTGCGGCCTACGCCGATCAGGCCGTGGGCATGGGGCAAGGCTTCGTTGAACTGGGCGTTGATGTCGCCCTGCTTGGGGTTGGGGGCGATGACATCGAAATCCTGTTGCAGGCGTTCGATCATTTCCGGGGTGACGCGGCTGAAGGCGAGGACGGTCTTTTTCATGGAAGGCAGGCTCATCGACTACGTGGGAATGGCAAGCACGCTAACATTCTTGGGTAGGGCTTGTCAGGCCGGCCCTCACACCCCACAGCCAGACTGTTGCGATTTGGGCAACAGTCATTATCTTGTTACACTCTGTATCGCACCGCTCACCTGCGCTAATTTGTCGCATCGATGAGCGCAGCGGTTAAGACCGACCCGCTCTCCCCCGATTTCCCTCGACTTATTTCCAGGGCTCTACACTGGGGATCTGTCTTAAAGCCGCTGAGTTCAGCGGCTTTTTTTTGCGCTGAAAAAAGGCCAGGAACCCCAACAACACTGGCCGGTTTCGATTGACCCAAAGGAGCTCCACCGGTGAAAACCTCGCTGACGTTCACCCCGTTATTCCTCGCGATTGCTGCAACGATCGTTCCCCTTGCCCACGCGGCAGACACCCCGGCCACCGACGGCTTCGTCGAAGGTTCCAGCTTCAAGATCAACACCCGCAACTACTACATGAACCGCGACCGTCGCGACATTCACACCGATGACAGCAAGGAATGGGGCCAGGGCTTCATCGGCATCTTCGAATCCGGCTACACCCCCGGCATCGTCGGCTTCGGCCTGGACGCCAACGCCATGCTCGGCCTCAAGCTCGACGGCGGTGGCGGCACCGACGGCTCGAGCATCCTGCCGGTAAGCTCCGGCAACGGCAAAGCGCCCGGCTCGTTCTCCACCGCCGGCGCCACCCTGAAAATGCGCGCCTTCGACACCGAACTGAAAGCCGGCGACCTGTTCCTCAACAACCCGGTGATTGCCGGCGGCATGACCCGCATGCTGCCCCAGACCTTCCGCGGCGTGAGCCTGACCAACCACAGCCTGGACGGCTGGATGTTCGAGGGCGGCCAGGCCAGCTTCACCAAGCTCTACAACCAGAGCGGCCGTCGCCGCATCGGCACCAGCTACGGCGCATTGCCCAATGGCGAAGACAGCCGCCACCTGGACTGGGCCGGCGTGTCCTTCAGCGGCGTGCCGGGGCTGACCAGCAACCTGTACGCGTCCGAACTCAAGGACATCTGGAACCAGTACTACTACGACCTGGACTACACCTGGCAGTTGAACGAGCTGGTCAGCCTGAACCCGGGCCTGCACTACTACCACACCCAGGAGACCGGCAAAGCCTTGCTGGGCAACATCGACAACAACACCTACAGCCTGCATTTCACCGTGGGCGTGGGCAATCACAGCGTTACCGCCGCCTACCAGCGGGTCAACGGCAACACGCCGTTCGACTACATCAGCCAGGGCGACAGCATCTACCTGGACAACTCCCAGCAATACTCCGACTTCAACGGCCCCAACGAGCGCTCGTGGAAGCTCAAGTACGCCTATGACTTCGTCGGGCTGGGCCTGCCGGGCCTGACCTCGGCGGTGTCGTACATCAGCGGCAAGACCGACCTGACCACGGTCGATCCGGACAGCCGTGGTTACTCATCCTGGTACAGTGCCGACGGCAAGAACGCCAAGCACTGGGAACGGGACATCGACCTCAAGTACGTGGTGCAAGGCGGCAAGGCCAAGGACCTGGCCGTGCGCCTGCAATGGGCGACCAATCGCGGCGGCAATGGCTACGCGGCAGTGGACCGGGACGTGGATGAGTACCGCGTGATCGTCGACTATCCGATTGACGTTTTTTAACCTTCAGGCTTTCTTTTAGCGGCGACGACTTATTTTTCACAGCATGGAACTAAACTGCCAGCATCTTGAGTGCCGAAGCCAGTCCCATGAGTCAACGCCGCGCCTTCACCCTGCCTGCACGCCCGGAGCTTTTGCTGATTCTGGGCAGTGGCCTTACTGTCGTGCTGATCGTGGTCATCGTTGCCGTACTGCTGATCCGCGAACACGCCAGCGCCTTGCAGGCAGCCAAGCGTTCCACCAGCAATATCACCCAACTGATCAATGCCGATGTGCTGCGCAACGTCGAGCTCTACGACCTGGCGCTGAACGGCCTGATCACCGCAACCACTCGCGATGACCTGCCCCAGGTTTCCGCCGAAGTCCTGCATATGGTGCAGTTCGACCAGCCCACGGCCGCCCCTTTCAAAGGCGAAGTCCTGCTGCTGGACAAAACCGGCGCGGTCACCGCCGACTCTTCCACGCTGGCGCCCACACCCCGTAACTTCGCCAATCGCGATTATTTCCAGGTTCACCAGCAGAACCCCGATGCCGGGCTGTTCATCAGTCGGCCCTTCAGGATTCGTTGCGACTGCGATCAAGTCTGGCGCATCGCCTTCAGCCGCCGGGTGCCCGGGCCCAATGGCGAGTTTGCCGGTGTGGCGGTGGCAACCATGCGCCTGGCGTATTTCGACCAGTTGTTCAATAGCCTGACCATCGGCAGCGGCAGCAGCATCAACCTGCTGAATAACGACGGCATCCTGTTGGCCCAGCAGCCGCTGCTCGAAAGAGACATGATCAACAAGGACCTGAGCGCGCGGCCCAACTTCAAGCGAATGCTGCGCGAAGGCAGCGGCAGTTTCAGCGCCATCTCCGCCATCAGTGGCGCGCAACGGCTGTACACCTTCACCAGCGTCGGCGCGCTGCCGCTGATTGTGGTGGTGGCGTTGTCGAGCGATGACGTGTTTGCCGCCTGGAAGCGCGCCGCCCTGCTGATCAGTGGCGCCACCGGCGTACTGTGTGTGGGGCTGTTGTGGCTGACCTGGATGCTGCGCCTGGAACTGCGCCGCCGCTATCGTGCCGAGAAGGTGTTGTCGGAACTGGCAGCCACCGACGGCCTCACCGGCCTGGCCAACCGCCGCACCCTCGACCAGCGCCTGCGCCTGGAATGGGAGCGCGCGCAACGCTCAGGCGAGCCACTGGCCTTGCTGATGATTGATGTCGACCACTTCAAGGCCTTCAACGACCGCCATGGTCACCAGGGTGGCGACGAGGCCTTGCGCAACGTGGCCCGGGTCATCGGCAGCAATATTCGTCGCCCCGCCGACCTGGCCGCGCGCTACGGCGGCGAAGAGTTCGCGGTGATCCTGCCGGATACCGACGGCGAGGGCGCAAGCACCATCGCCGAACATATCCGCAGTGCGGTGGAGCACTTGCCACCGGCAGACGGCGACGCGCTGTCGGTCACCGTCAGCGTCGGGCTCAGTACCTGGGACAAACGCAGCCGTGGCTCGCTGGAAGAGCTGCTGCTGAGTGCCGATCGGGCGCTGTATGACGCCAAGCATTCCGGGCGCAACCGCATCGTTCACAGCCAGGCCACATAAGCCGTTATCAGCAACTACGCTAAGGGCATCCTCGAAGCAGAAGTACGCCCGATGAGCCCAGGCACTACCCGCC
>NZ_JBYSWF010000064.1:0-45878 GCF_058780865.1 Pseudomonas sp. GP01-A4 | reverse complement strand
GTGGTAGGAGGTTATCGGCGGTGTTGGGTGGGGCTTTAGGGGGATAAGCCAGAAGCTGCTTGTTACGAGGGGCTGCAATCGGCCAAAAGCAGTCATTCGAAAACGTTTTTATTAGGCTAGGCGTAGGCACCGGCGGTTACGAGGCTGGTGGCTCCGGGGCCGAGGGTAGACAGACTGACACCGGTCTCGCCAGTGAGGCGGCCGTAGGTGGAGGCCATGAAGCCGGCGGACTGCTCGTGGCGAGTCAGTACCAGCTTGATAGACGATTTGCGTAGGGATTCCAGCAGGTCGAGGTTTTCCTCACCGGGAATACCGAACACATACTCGACACCTTCGTTTTCCAGGCATTGCACAACTACATCAGCGGCCTTGGCCATCTTGCTTGTTACCTCAAAACTGAAATTGGGATAGGAGTTCCGGGCTGCTGCACGGCACTTCAAAGGCAGGGCCGCTGCGCCAGTGTTCCACTCGATTCAAGAGAGCGAAGCATCTGTCGCAGCGGCTTTCCTGCGATTGAATGTCAGCTTGATGCGCGACTTGATAGCGCTGGGGTTGGATCGTCTTGCTTGAGATCCATGCGTTGAATCTTCCCGACCACTACCAAGTAGCAGAACATAGCGACCACCGCATTTGCGGCCACGAACATCAGTGCGATGTCGAACGACCCGGTGGCTTGGAGGATCAAGCCGATGATGATTGGCGTGGTGATGCCCGCAGTGTTGCCAAAGGCGTTGAATACGCCCCCGCACAGCCCGGCAATCGGCTTCGGCGCGGTATCTGCAACCACTGCCCAGCCAATCGCGCCGAAACCTTTGCCGAAGTAGGCCAGTGCCATGATTGCCACGATCATCCACTCGGTATCGACATAGTTGCAGGCGACCATGGTGGTGGACATCAACATCCCCAGTACTAGGGGGGCTTTTCGGGCGAACGTGAGCGACCTACCGTTACGAATCAATGCATCGGAAATAATGCCTCCCAGTACACCCCCGAGGAACCCGCAGACGGCGGGAATCGATGCGATGAAGCCCGCCTTGAGAATCGACATTCCACGCTCCTGAACCAGGTACACGGGAAACCAGGTCAGGAAAAAGTAGGACAATGTGTTGATGCAGTACTGACCGATGAATACTCCCATCATCATGCGGTTGGTGAGCAATTGCTTGAAGTTCGTCCAACTTGGCTTGGGCGCATCATTCCTCACACCGACCTGATCCATATCGATCAGGCCACCGCCGTCTGCAATGTGGCGCAACTCGGCTTCGTTGATACGAGGATGCTGTTTCGGCGAGTAGACCGTCTTCAACCAAACGCCGGTCATGATGACACCCAAGCCACCCATCACTACAAATACGTAGTGCCAACCGAACGTGTACACGATCCAGCCCATGATCGGCGCGAACAATACCGTGGCGAAGTACTGCGCGGAAGTGAAAATGCCGGCGGCTGTACCACGCTCTGCTGAAGGGAACCAGGCCGCTGCCAAGCGGCTGTTCCCCGGGAAGGAAGGCGACTCCGCAAGCCCCACCATGAAGCGCAATACAAACATCACGACGATCGCTACCGATACGCTGTACCAGCCGACGGTAGCTTGAAGAATCGTGAAGGCAGACCACAGGAAGATGCTCCAGGCGTAGACACGCTTTGTCCCGTAGCGGTCAAGCAGCCACCCGCCTGGAATCTGACCCAATACATAGGCCCAAGCGAAAGCAGAGAACAGCAGGCCCATTTGCACGGGAGTAATGCCCAGTTCCTTCTGCATTGAGGAACCAACAATCGAGAGAATTGCCCTGTCGGCATAGTTGAGCGTTGTTACCAAAAACAACAAAAGCAGGATGACATAACGAATACGAGTGGGTTGCGCAGTCATAGCGAAGACCTCTTGTTATTGTATGACTGGCAGCGTTCATCCGCTGCCAGTTAGGTCAGATCAAATGGCTTACTTGGCGGGGACTCGGGCGATCATTTGAGGGGGGCGCAAGAATTCGAAGTCGCACCCCTTGTCTGCCTGAGTCATCTGCTCATAGAAAAGCTTGCGGTAGCCACGTTCAGCATCCACAGGTTTGGGCAGTTGGAGATCACGACGGCGTGCTTGCAGCACTTCTTCATTCACCAGCAGTTCGATGCTTCGCTGCTCAACGCTCAGGCGAATCCGATCACCGCTACGCACAAGAGCCAACGGGCCACCGAGTGCGGCTTCCGGTGTGACGTGCAAGACAATGGTGCCCGCGGCTGTGCCACTCATGCGCCCGTCGGAAATACGCACCATGTCTTTGACGCCAGCCCTGGCCAACTTCTTCGGGATAGGCAAATAACCCGCCTCGGGCATACCCGGTGCACCAATAGGCCCAATGTTTTTAAGCACCAGTACGTCGTCTGCGTTGACGTCCAGATCCGGGTCATCAATGCGCTTGGCCATGTCTTCGGAGTTCTCGAACACCACGGCGCGACCTTCGTGCTCCATCAACTGAGGATTGGCAGCCGATTGCTTGATGATCGCGCCATTCGGAGCCAGGTTGCCTTTGAGAAAAGCGATGCCGCCCGCTGGATAAACCGGATTGGAGAAGCTTCGCACGACGTCTTGTTTGTACTCAGGGAAGTCCTCCAACTCTTCACCTAAGGTTCGACCGCTGACCGTCAGGGTATCCAGGTGCAGTTGGGGTTTGAGTTCACGGAGTACGGACTGCAATCCACCGGCACGATGCAGATCTTCCATGTAATGCTGTCCCGACGGCTTGAGGTCCACCAGCACCGGCGTCTCCCGACTCATTCGGTCGAAAGCTTCAAGATCGATTTCAAAGCCCATGCGGCCAGCGATTGCAGTCAGGTGAATGATGCCGTTAGTGGAGCCGCCAATCGCCAGCAATACGCGCAGGGCATTCTCGAAGGCCTTTTCGGTGAGGATCTTGTCCGGGGTCAGGCCCGTGCGGGCCATGATTACGGCGCGACGTCCGCTTTCCTCCGCAACGCGAATGCGGTCGCTGGTGACCGCAGGAGGTGTGGCCCCGCCCGGCAGTACGATGCCCAGTGCCTCGCCGACACAAGCCATGGTGCTTGCAGTCCCCATGACGGAGCAGGTGCCGATGCTGGCCACCAGTTTGTTGTTCACCTCGTTGATCTCTTGCTCGTCAATTTCATCGGCACGGTATCGCCCCCAGAAACGACGGCAATCCGTACACGCGCCAACGCGCTCGCCGCGGTGTCCACCGGTCAGCATCGAGCCAGTGACCAGTTGGATCATCGGCACATTGGCCGACGCAGCCCCCATTAGCTGAGCCGGAACCGTCTTATCGCAGCCACCGATCAGGACCACGGCATCCATCGGTTGAGCACGGATCATTTCCTCCGTGTCGATAGCCATAAGGTTGCGCAGGTACATGCTGGTGGGTTGGGAGAAGCTTTCAGCGATGGAAATGGTTGGAAAGTCGATGGCCAGCCCACCCTCCATCATGACTCCACGCTTGACCGCCTCAATCAGCTGGGGCGCGTTGCCGTGGCAAGGGTTGTAGCCACTTCCGGTGTTGGCTATACCAATGATGGTGCGGTCCAGAGCATCGTCGCTGTAGCCGGCGCCCTTGATGAATGCCTTGCGCAGGAACAGCGCGAAGCCGGTGTCACCGTAGTTGGTCAACCCCTTGCGGATACCGGTTGGCTTGATGACTGGAGATTTATCAGGCATGGGAATCACCACTGACTATTATTGGATTTATCATCGACTATATTATTGATAATCAGACAGGGTGCATGAAATCACGATAAGAGACGTCGTGCAAGGACCCTTTATCGCTCGACCTCCAGGCTGGCCCCTGCTGCGAACGCAGAGAATTTGTGGCAGTCTCACCACTTAATTAACGCGCAGTGCCAAGGCATCAACCCATGCAATTCGCTGAAAATGAAACTTCCGTAGACCTGGATCAGGTTGTCCGCATACTTGAGGAAGAAATCGTCTTGGGTTTCCTGCACCCTCGTGAACGGTTGGTGGAGGACGATCTCTTAGAGCGCTTTGGTCTCAAGCGGCATGTGGTGCGCCAGGTGCTGGTAGAGCTGGAGCGGATGGGGTTGGTCGAGCGCAAGCGAAATATCGGAGCGCTGGTCAAGGCGTACACGGCCAAGGAGGTCGAAGATCTCTACGCAGTCCGTGAGTTGCTGGAGTGCCAGTGTGTGCGCCTGATCTGGTTTCCGGTTCCTCAAAGTGCAATAGATGCGCTGACTGCAACGCAGAAACTTCACGACGAAATGGTACAGTCCGGCAATCTGCGCGGGGCCTTCAGGGCTAACATGCGCTTTCACGAATTGCTGTTCGGGCTTTCTGACAACCCGGTCCTGGTGGCGGCGATTAAGGACCATGCGCAGCGAGCACATTCGGTACGCTCATCTTCATTAGTGGTTGCTGACCAACTGGAAAGAGCCCGTCGCGAGCACTGGTCAATCATCGAGGCCTTGCAAAATCAGGATACGGAAAAGCTGGCTCAGCTATGTGGCGATCACCTCAAGCCCTCCCGTGACAACTACATCGCCGCCTACCATCGTCGAACCGGCCAGTAAAAGCAGATCGTTGCTGATTTGAGTCATATGCGAGGGTCAGCTTTGGGTCGGTGTCAGCCGGTCGCGACGGGCAGCGATCGGCCAGAAGCGGTCGCTCAATATCTAAGAAACCCGGGGCGACTCAAGTAGTCGATAAATACTTTTCTATGATTTCGAGCAATAATCGGTTGTCGACGCTCTGCAATACGTCCACCAGGCCACTGGTAGGCGCTGTGATGCCAACGTCAAGCCGCAGTGGCTGCTTATAGCGCCAGGTTTTGCCGCGCGTACGGCCGGCGCGCAGTTCTACTTCCGTGTAGTAGTGCGTGGCGGTGGCGACGCGTGGATCCAGCAACCAGGCAATCACCAGGGCGTCATGGACCCAGCAACCGGCCAGGCTGCGGGTGGCCATTGAATAATCGATCCAGGGCCTGAACGTCTCACAGATAAAATTGGCGAGGGGCGTATCGAGTTGCTGGATACGGTCCAGGTCCTGGTGAGTCATCAAGGTTTGCGTGGTGACATCCAGGGGCACCAGGGTGATATTCGCACCGCAACTGAGGACAAGATCGGCCGCTTCCGGATCGAAGCCGAAGTTGGTGTCCTTGATGAAGTCATCCAGGGCAAAAACACCGCCCATGATCACGATTTGCCTGGCTGCCTTGATCATGTCCGGGTAGCGTTCAATCGCCAGCGCCACGTTGGTCAGCGGCCCAATCGCCACCAGGGTGATTTCCCCGGGGTTTGCGCAAATCAACTGGCCTATGGCGTCGGCCGCTTCCTGGGCCGGAGCCTCGAAATCAAGGGGAGGGCGCACGCCATTCCATAAATGCGCGAGTTGGCGCTTGTGGACGGTGTTGTCCAGCGCATCGCGCCAGGGGCCGCCGGGTTCCTGCAGTGCCTGGTTGCTGCCCCTGACCACGGGTAGCGAGCGGCCGGTTCTGGCCATCAGGTCTTTAGCGACGTTGTACCCCACGGCGCTGGGCGTGTTGCCTGCCACAGTGGTGACCAGTTCAAGCGACAGCTCGGGTGCCGCCAGTGCCAGCGCCAATGCCAGACCGTCGTCAACGTTGGCGCCTGCAATCCCGTTTCCGGGATCGCAATCAATAATTAAACGTTTCATTTCACCTTCTTTTTTTAGACTCGCGGTGTTTGCACAGCGCCGCATCCGCAGGACTCACCAATGACCAGGCGGTGAGAAAACTCTTGCAGCTTCACCTCGCCATTCCAGGCCAGCAGCATCGCAATGGCGGCCTTGGCCATGTCTCCGACCGGCTGACACACGGTGGTCAGTGACGGTGCATAAAACGCCGACTCCTCGGTACCGTTGAAGCACACCAGCGCGACCTGTTCGGGGACTTTTATGCCGTGTTCCGCCAGGGCCCGAATGCAGCCGATGGCTTGCGCTTCATTGGAGCAGAACAGCGCGCGGGCGGGGGGGCCGTCGGCCAACATGCGCTGTGTTGCGTCATATCCGCCTTGCCGCGTGTAGCTGGCGGGCAATATCCATTCGGCGCGTTCCTCAATCCCGTGGTCAGCCAGTGCGTCACGCCAGCCGTTCAAGCGGTCCTGGGCGTTGAGCATTTCCAGGGGGCCACAAATGATGCCTACTTCGCGGTAACCATGGCTCAACAAATGGGTGGTGACTTGACGTGCTGCGCCGCGCTCGTCGACCCGCAGCATATTGACGGCCAGGCTGGGGCTGACCCGGTCGAGCATCACGAAAGGCGTGCCGCTGGCCTGGATCAGCTCGATATGCGGGTGGCGGTCGACACTGGTGTAGAACAGGCCATCGACCCGCTGGCTCAGGAGGTTGTTGATCAGGTTCAGTTCACGCTTGCGGCAGTCACCGGAATCGCCCAGCAGGATGACCAGGCCGTTGTCCAATGCTTCCTGTTGCAGTGCATGGGCGAAGGAGGCGATGAAGGTGTTCGAGATATTCGGCACAACCAGCCCATAGGTGCGGGTTTTGCCCGAGGCCAGTGCCTGGGCGACGCCATTGGGCCGGTAACCGGTGTGTTTTATGGCATCCAGGACACGCTGGCGCGTCGCCTTGGCGACGGGCCTTGGGCCGTCGTTGATCACATAGCTGACGACCGCGACCGAGGTTCCTGCTTCGCGGGCCACATCATCGCGTGTGGCCCGGGTGGGATACTGTTTTGTCAAAGCGACCTGCCATTTCCTGTGAGTCGATGGACACGCGGGCGGTACCCGGTAACAGGTCTACCCGCGTAGATGTTTACGGCAAGAGAAGGGGCTGAGATGGGCGGCATTATCACTGCTGGTGTATTTCAGTTTGATGACCTGTGTACGGCTTCGCTTAGACACCCGCAGCCCCTTCAGGGTCAGAAGATCGCGTAGGTGTAGCTGAAGATCACACGCGCCTGGTCCACCGCACCCACGTTGGGAATGCCGCTGCGGAAACTGCCTTCGCGCAACGAGGTGCCAAACCCTTTCAACGGACCGCTCTGCACCACGTAGTCGATGCGCATGTCACGTTCCCACTCCGAGTAGCGGCTGGCGCCGTCGACCGAGCGGATGTTGTCGCCATGCAGGTACAGCGCCGAGGCCGAGAGACCGGGCACGCCCAGCGCGGCGAAATCGTAGGAGTACTGGGCAAAGTTGGTGTTTTCGCCTGCACGGATGAACGAGTTATCCATCACGTCGGTAATCAGGTAGACGCTGGCGCCGCCGTTGCCTTCGCTGTTGCCGGCGCCGCCCACTATGTTGCCCTGGTTCAAGTACACGGTGCCGCCGGAGTCAGACACCTGCTGGCGGCCGAGCATGAACGCGTTGCCGCCCAGGTAGTAGGTGAATGCCGCACTCCAGGTGGTGTTATCCACTTTGCCCGGTTCGCTGGCGTAGCCGCCGTTGTTGTTGAAGAGGTAGCCGGTGGTGCCGTTTTTACCCTGGGATTTGCTGTTGAAGTAGCGTAGGTCGGTTTTAAAGCGGGAGTTTTCACCCAGCGGCGTGGTGTTCAACAGGCCAAGGAAATCCTGGGTGTAATAGTCCTTCAGGTCGGCGCGGTAGTACTGCAGGGTGGTGGTGGGGGTGATTTTCCAGTCGGCGCCGGCGTAGGTGAATGAGTTGCTGTCCTGGGTGCCACCGGCAATGGCCAACCCTGTGGAGTTGGACGACGCACGCCCCGTGGAGCGGTTGAGTTGCCCGGCATTGATCGTCAGGTTATCGATGTCTTTGGACGTTACCGTCACGCCTTCAAAGGTTTGCGGCAGCAACCGGCCGTCGTTGGCCACCAGGATCGGCAGGTTAGGCTGCAGCGCGCTGCCGGCATGGAACTCGGTCTTGGACACGCGAAGCTTGGCGTTGGCCCCGAGGCGGCTCCAGCTGTCCACCGGCGTGCCGTCCGAATCGACCGGTGCGAGTGAGTTCGAGGTGCTGGCGCTAGGGTGTTGGGTACCCCCGGAAAGGTTGAACGCCTGCATGGCTTGAACGTCGAGGCCGAGACCGACAGTGCCCTGGGTAAACCCGGAGAGATAGTCGAGTTTGAAACCCTGGGTCAGTTCGTTCTGATCAACACCCGGGGTGTTGGGGTTATCACTGCGAAGGTAAAAAGTACGCGCGCTGACCGACGCCGTGCTGTCGTCGATAAAGCCTGCGGCCAGCGCTTGTTGCGCAAGGATCGTAGTGGTGACTGCCAGTGCAAGGGTGGACCGTTTCATGTAAATGCTCCGATGGATTTGCCGATTTACAGGCATGGCTTCGCCCGATCTGTGGTTAAACAGTCGTGCGGGTTTGCGCCTTTCTACGAGGCGTCAGTGGTTTTTCAGGGGGATGAAACTAGATGGCATCTTCCAGCGCGTTGAGGTCGCGCCCACGGGTTTCCGGGGCGACAAAGGTCGTCACGAAACCGATCCCGGCCATGGCGACAAAGTACCCGGCAATCGCCCACCAGTGGCCGGTCCAGGTCAGCAGCGCTGCAGCCACCAGCGGCGCGGTACCGCCCGAGAGGATTGAGCCCAGTTCCTTGGCCAGGGCCAACTTGGTGTAGCGGTTTTTTACGCCGAATATTTCAACGCTCCAGGCCGCCTGTACGCCAAAGATGCCGAGTGAAGCGAGACCCATGCCGACCACGATAGTCGCCATGACAATCGCCGGGTCACGGGAATCCAGCAGCATGAACGCCGGGAAGGCGTAGAGCATCAGCAGCAGGCAGAAACAGCGGTACACGATGCGTCGACCAAACCGGTCAGACAGCCAGCCCGCCAAGGGGATGATCAAAAAGCCGAGAATTGACGCGATCAACACGGACTGGGTCGCGACAGATTTATCCACCGCAAGCACTTTCACCACATAGCCGACGATAAAACCCTGGGCCAGGTAGGAAGGGCCGTTCTCGCCAATGCGCAAACCGACCATGGTGAGAAACGCCCGGCTGCCTTTCCAGAAGCCTGCGGGCTGCGCAGGGGCGGTGAGGGCGTGATTGCGTTGGGCCTGCAATTCGGCCTTTCGACGTTCAAACACCGGCGTTTCCCTCAGGTTGCGCCGCAGCCACAGGGCAGCCAGGGCTATCAGCGAACTGCAGAGGAACGGAATGCGCCATCCCCAATCCTGCAATTGCTGTTGATCCATTTGCACCACGGCAAGCCAAACCAATGAAGCCAGCAGGGTCCCGCTGTTGGAGCCCAAGGCAACTACCGAAGACATCAGGCCGCGTTGTTTGGCGGGTGCAAACTCGCCGAGCATCACCGTGCCTGCGGCCAATTCGGCGCCTGCACCGAAGCCTTGGGTAAAACGCAGCAGTACCAGGCATGCCGGAGCCCAGATACCGATCGATGCATAACTGGGGATCAAGCCGATCAACGTGGTGGAAGCGCCCATCAACACGACGGTCGAGACCATGACCACTTTGCGGCCCTTGCGATCACCCAGCCACCCGAAGAACAGCGCACCGATCGGCCGCGCCACAAACCCCACCGACCAGGTCGCGAAGGTGGAAAGCAACGCCATCGCGGGTGACACGTTCGGGAAAAACACATCGCCGAAGATAAGGCCCGCAGCTAGGCCATACAGGGCAAAGTCTGCATATTCCATTGCCGTGCCAAGCCAACAGGCGAGGGTGGCGCGATACAACTCCCGGCGTCCTTGCGGGGTTATCAAATTTTCATCCGCTGCGCCCCACGCGATAGGCGTTTCGGGTTGAACAGCACTTGCAACTGTCGACATCAACAAACTCCTGATACAAGGACGGCCCACACAGGACCATTTTGGGGGGCTGCGTTAGTGTCGACACCCACGTGATCTCTTTTTCTACTGCTATCTACGCGCGTAGATAGCGATCCTTGAAAATCGGCCCGAGGTAAACCTCAAAGGCCGATGCTGGAAATCAATGGCGCGACATTCAGTCAGCACTCAACACTTTCGCGTCAAGCAGGAGGCGATCGTAGGCAGCCTCGTATCGGGATCTTAGACGTGGTTGTATTGCATTCGAATGACAGGAACGTTGTGGCATTCACCTGACTTCGTAGCAATCGCAGGGACGGCTGTTCAATGACTAGGTGGCGCAACGATTAGCTACAAGGTACCGCGGCGCAGATTTGCGTGTTGACCAGTTGGCGGGACGCGTAGCGACGCCGTTCCAGACGTCCGAACAGCAGATTTTTCATGACTCGGTGGAGGCCGAAGTAACGTTTGGACTCACGCACATCGAGCTTGATCGTACCCAGGTCTGGCAGCGTATGGAAGATGCCTTGAGGCGTACGGGCCTGCTTGAACAGACGCACCGTCAACCATTGGATCTGGACCGCGCTTCGCGACGGATGGTCGCCATCGCCAGACTGCTGGCCCGCAAGCCGCGGGGCATTTTGTAGTCACTCGCCAGTGGCTGTTGGTCCCAACGGATGTCTTATCCCAGCGAGTCCGAATCGCCTTTAGACAGCCAATGCTCTCTCGCGCAATTCATCATTGAGGATAAGTGGCAGTACAGGCTCGACCGACCGCTTGTGGCCGATTGCTGCCTGTCAAGAAGGGCAGCAGTCGACCCAAAGCAGCCAGTCGCGATTGGCAGCAATATATCGTTGCCTTGCCGATCTCATCGGGCAGCGCATCACTGATGCTCTGGATATATACAGTCCAACTGTATATATTTTGGTTTCTAGGTATTCAGGCGCCAGGGGGAGTTATGTCAGTAGTGAACAAAGCTATCGTCCGTCGTTTCAATCAAAAGGTTATTGAGAACTGCAACCGCCACGAATTTGAAATGCTCGTTGCGCAAGATTTCATCAACCATTCAGCAGTGGCGGGGCAAGACGGCGGTCGGGAAGGTCTCTGGCATACCTTTCACAATGTTCTGCATCCGGGTTTGTCCGACCTCCAGGTCGAGGTGCTGGACCAGGTTGCTGAAGACGACAAGGTGACGACCCGAAAGCGCATTACCGGCCGACACTCCGGCGTGATTGCCGGTATACCGGCAACGGGACGTGCAGTGTCCATTGATATCATCGACATCGTTCGCATCCGCAATGGCCAATATGTCGAGCACTGGGGGATCAATTCGTTGCCCAGTGTGCTAGCGGCTTTGCGCTCAGGTTGATTGACCGTTTGGGGCTGCGGCAATCAATTGCTCCAGGATTCTGACCGCAGCTTCGAGTGTTTGCAGCTGTGAGGCGGTGGTTTTTTCCTTAAGCTGGCGAGCCAACCAGTCACTGCGCTGATGACGGCTGTGTTCAAGCGCAGCTCGACCTTGGTGCGTCAGCTCGAAGAGCTGCTTTCTGGCATCGCTCGGATCAGGACCTCGTGTAACCCGCTGCTGCTGCTCCAACTGGGCGATAACCAGGCGCATGCTTTGATGCTTGACGTGACGATGTGCAGCAATCGCGCTTATGCTCAAGGGGCCATGACGCTCAAGCAAACCTAGAGTTTCAGTCTGTGCCGAGGATGGCGTGTCCGCCCCACTGCGCACTTCTCGGACAAGATTGCCGACGACTCTTCGCAGATCTTCGGCCAACTGTTCAGCTATTTCTTCAAAAGAAGCAGAGTGATGACTGGAAGATTCCGAAGGGGGAGACAATGGGCTTTCTCTGATGTGGTTGCACGGGACAAGCATACATGAGTTCGAATGACCGCTTCTGGCCGATAGCAGCCGGTCGTTCCGTAGGCTGCACGCCATCTGTGAGCTGGCAGTATCGGCCCGAGGAGGGGAGATCAAAGTTGATCCAGACGCGGCCATTTGCATGTGGAACAGCAGGATCAGTCATGTGATTGCCCTTCTCGGCTCGTACTGTCCGCCTTCAATCGTCAATTGTCCTGGTTCTAACCGGGACGTGCTTAACCACCATTAGCACGGTTGAACTGCCAACGCGTGGAACGACCCGCTATGCCGGCAAGTCTACCTGTATCTACTCATGGGTAAGGTACAGCGCAATGGATAAGACAATCACCGTCGATCAACTAGAGACAACCGACCTTCGATCAATCAACGAAATATGGCTTGGCGAGACGCATACCCAGCTATGCCTATGGCGTGGCGAACAGGTCTTCACCCACGAGATGATGAGCGAGGGCACCCACGATCAGAATGTCCAACGCCTGTGCTTGCAGTTGGTCAACCCTGACGATCAAACCGCCGTAGCCAGCGTCGAGGTAATTGTGCGCGAACGGCTGAAAAAAATGGGGAAGGAGGGCGAGTTTTATCCCGCAGAGGAGGCTGATACTCATCAATAAGAAGAGGAGTATCGGCCATTTATGGGGAGTCAATCCAAGGCCTGTGCTAGATGAGCAAGCCCCGCGCTACAACACTGGCGATGAAGACCTACCCCCGCAGCAATGGCGCAATCACCAGGCCAAGCAGAAACAACGCTTTCTCGCCCCAGCCCTCACTGCCAAACCGCATCACGCTGCCCAGCAAGCCGCTGATACCTGCGACAACTTGATCCAATCAATGCTCATTCTGCAGTTCCTGCACAGGAGAGTGGGTGAGGGCTGTTGATCAGCGAACCATCATAACCATCCGGGCGGGTCGGGGTCTGCGCAAGTCAGATTTTGCTGCCGCCCCCCATGGAATGGGTGAAGCCCTGCTTCCAGTACTAAAGGAGGTGTCAATGCCCGCTAAAGGACCATTTCGGTCTGACGCCATAGGTTTAGGCTCAGCTTTGTGATCGTCAACGATGACAACAAGACGCGCCGCATCACCTGCGAGATGAGTAGAAAACCTCACTGACTCCCGTGTCTCCATAATAAAAAGAGGATTTATCATGAGTAGCACCTTCTTCATTCCTTCCGTGAACATGATGGGCATTGGCAGCCTCGACGAGGCGATGCTCGCAATCCGCAAGTACGGGTTCCGCAAAGCCTTGATCGTCACCGATGCCGGCCTGGCCAAAGCCGGCGTGGCGGCCAAGGTCGCCGGCCTGTTGGCCCAGCAAGACATCGACTCCACCCTGTTTGATGGCGCCAAACCGAATCCGACCGTCAGCAACGTGGAAAAGGGCCTTGAGCTGCTGGCCCGCAGCGACTGTGATTTCATTATTTCCCTGGGCGGCGGTTCACCCCATGACTGCGCCAAAGGCATTGCCCTGTGCGCCGCCAACGGTGGGCACATCAGCGACTACGAAGGCGTCGACCAATCCGCCAAGCCACAAATGCCACTGATCGCCATCAACACCACCGCCGGCACGGCGAGTGAAATGACCCGTTTCTGCATCATCACCGACGAAGTCCGCCACGTGAAAATGGCCATCGTCGACCGCAACGTCACCCCCCTGTTATCCGTCAACGACCCCTCGCTGATGGCCGCCATGCCCAAAGGCCTGACCGCCGCCACCGGCATGGACGCACTGACCCACGCCGTCGAAGCCTACGTGTCGACGGCGGCCACACCGATCACTGATGCCTGCGCACTCAAAGCCATCGAATTGATCTCGGCCAACCTGCGCACCGCCGTTGCCCAGGGTGACAACATGACCGCCCGGGAAAACATGGCCTACGCGCAATTTCTTGCCGGCATGGCCTTCAACAATGCTTCGCTGGGTTACGTGCACGCCATGGCGCACCAACTGGGCGGTTTCTACGACCTGCCTCACGGCGTGTGCAACGCGATCCTGCTGCCCCATGTGTCGAGCTTCAACGCCAGCGTATGTCCGGCCCGGTTTAAGGATATCGCTCATGCGATGGGGGTTGAGACTCAGCAACTGGATGCGGAGAAGGGCGCTGCGGCGGCTATCACGGCCATCCGTAAACTGTCTGCGGATGTGGGGATTCCGAGTGGGCTTGTTGAGCTGGGTGTGAAGGCTGACGATATTCCGACCCTGGCAACCAATGCCATGAAAGATGCCTGCGGCTTTACCAATCCGCGTCCTGCCAATCAGGATGAGATTGAGCAGATTTTTCATACGGCGATGTGATTGATGTGAAGTGATGCTGGAGAGAACGCCCCGCCTTTGGTTGAAGTGCGGGGTGTTTTGGTTTTGTTCGCCGATAGGGTTGGAGTGACTCACTGGCTTGGCTGGAAGTGGTCTGTCATGAGCGGCTACTGTCGGCCATTAGTCCATGCGCTGCATGGAACCGGTCATCTGGGCGATTTCCGCCAGTTGGTGGCGCGCGCCTTTTTTGAAGGTGCCGCTGGCGTGAGCCAGCTCCTGACCCAGTTGGCCGAGGCCGTGGGAGTCGCGGGCGACGCCGTCGATCAGGCCGGTGATCTGGGTCAGAAAGTGATCGAAACGGGTGGCAAGGGAGACATGCACTTTTTCCGGACTGCCCTTGACGGCCTCACCGCTGAACTGCGTGGTGACGGCGAGCATTTTTTCGAGCATTTCCTGGCTTTCTACCGCTTCTGTCTGGCTGTGCACCGCGAGGTAGAGCAGGGCGACCGTCTCCATCACCACGTAGAACGCGTGGACGAAAATCATGCTCCAGCCGCCGTGATGCTCCATCACAAACACCGGGAAACCCTGGTGCTGCAAGGCATGAAACACCACGTGGTGTACCGCGATGGTGACAGCGGCCACCAGGATAGGCAGCCAGTCGCGGTAGAACGTCAGCACCGCCAGCAGCGCGAAGATACCGAAGTGCGATTCGATGACACCCTGGGCCTGGTTGATGTGCAACGCCGCCATGACCATCAGGCCGACGCCAAGGGCGCAACGCATCAGGCGGGTGCCGCCGATGACGCGATAGGCCAGGGTCAGCACCACGCTGGTGCCGCCGCCTATGAAGAGCGCTTGAAGCAGCGTGTCGTGCCAGAACGCCAGGCCGAGGGAGAAGAGGGTCATCAGCCAGATCAGGGCGAGCATGATGCGGTCGGCTTTGCGGTAGTGCTCGATGAAACGGGCTTGGGCAGGCATTCACTCGTACTCCATGTGGACGGGCCGGGGTGAGGCAAGCTTGCGACGTGCCATACGAGCATGCGGGGAGCGAATCGGGTGTAGGGGAGCGGGGGTTGATTGATGGTAGGAGGTTATCGGCGTTTTTGGGTGGGGCTTTAGGGGGGATAAGCCAGAAGCTGCTTGTTACGAGGGGCAGCAATCGGCTTGCAGCCGGTCGCGCCCGACGCAGTCGATCAAAATCATCTGCTCATTCACGGTTTGAGGGGGCGGGAAAAATTCAGACGCCTTGAAGGTCGATGACTCAGCTCTTGTAGAGTAACGCCTCAACTACAACGCCAAACGCTGACGAATGTTCACGGCGATTGGGGTAGTAGAGATGGTAACCGGCAAAGGGTTGGCACCAATCTTCCAACACCCGCACAAGGCTACCGTCGGCAAGCTCCTTCGCCACCATGTCCTCTGGCAGGAAAGCCAAGCCACATCCCGCCACGGCCGCACGCAGAATGGGCACGCTGCTGTTGAATGTCCATTGGCCTTCGACGCGGGCCTTGAGTTCGTGGCCATCCTTTTCGAAATCCCATTGCATCAGGCTGCCGTGAGTCGGCAGGCGCAGGTTGATGCAGTTGTGCGCCGCCAGATCTCTCGGTTCCATCGGGTAAGGCCGCTGCTGGAAATACTGCGGTGAGCCGACAACGGCGATGCGTAACGATGGCCCGATCGGCACGGCGATCATGTCCTTGGCCACCTGGTCACCCAGTCGAACACCAGCGTCATAGCGCTGCGCGACGATGTCGGCGAGGGCGTAATCGACGGTGATTTCGACCTTGATGTCCGGGTAGTCGGGCAGCACCTTCAGCAGCTTCGGCCAGAGAATATTGTTCGCCGCATGCTCGGACGCCTGAATCCGTACATTGCCGGCGGGGGTGTCGCGAAACTCGCTGACGGCAGCCAGTTCCAGTTCAATTTCTTCAAAGCGCGGCGCCATCGCTTGATACAGGCGTTGGCCCGCCTCCGTTGGTGAAACACTGCGCGTAGTCCGCGTCAGCAAGCGCACGCCCAGCCGGGTTTCCAGTGCCCGCAGAGTGTGGCTCAGCGCTGACTGCGAAACGCCCAGTTGCGCGGCAGCACGGGTAAAACTGCCTTCGCGGGTGATGACCACGAAGGCTTGCAGGTCGTTGAGATTGGGGCGGGACATTGATGAGAACCTCTCATGAGGAGCGCGTGATTATTCCATGAAAGCAGGTCGCGCACGGATGTGCGACCCTTGGCGCGCTGATCACAAGGTGCGTGCGTAAAAATCCGTCAGTTTGCCGATCGCCGCATCGACATAACGCGGCACCCAGTAGGTTTCAATGTGGGTGGCGCCATCGATGATGAACACTTCCTTGTCGGTGGTGCCGGCGGCTTTGGGAAACGCATCCTGAGTCATGTACAGGCTGTCGGCCTTGCTGCCGGCGATCATCAGCAACGGTTGATTGATCAACTCGATATGGTCGGTGGCGTCGAAACGCATCAGGTCAATAAGGCTGCTGGTGGTGTATTTGAAGGTCGAGTTCGGGTGCGCGTGGGTTTTCCAGTAGTACTCATAGCCTTGGCGATACAGTTCGAAAGGCAGTTTGGCAGTCTGCTCATCGGTGAGGTTGGCATCCCCCGTATACAGCACCGCGCCCCCCGCTGCTTCTTGCGCGCGGGCTGCTGATGCCTGTTGCAAACGTTGCTGGATGCTGTCCAGTTGCGAGTCGCTGTAGCCGTTGCGGCGTACTCGACCCGAGTTGAACATGCTCACCGTTGCCAGGGATTTGAAGCGTTTGTCGGTTTGCGCCGCCGCCAACGAATAACCACCGCCGCCACAAATGCCGAGCAGGCCCAGACGATTGTCATCCACGCCAGCGAACTGGCTGATGAAATCGGCCATGCCGTGAATGTCTTCGATGCGATACGCCGGTTTATCGATGCTGCGCGGCTGACCACCGCTGGCGCCCTGATAGGCCGCATCGGCCGTGATGGTGATGTAGCCCTGTTCGGCGAGGCGCTGGGCATACAGACCGGCGACTTGCTCCTTTACGCCGCCATTTGGATGCGCAACCACCACGGTCGGGTAGGTCTTCTTCGCGTGGTAGTTGGCAGGCGTGTAGACGTTGGCGGCGATGTCCAGACCGTTGAGCTTATAGCTGACCGGGTGGATGTTGACCCTGCCCGGTTCGTTGCGGGTGATCGCGCCGTCGTAGGCGAGGGTGAATGGGTTCTTCTTGTAGTCGGCGGCCAAGGCTTCGCCTGCCGAGAGGCCGACCAATGCCGACATGAACGTGGCTTTGAGGGTGTTCTTCACGTGAAGCTCCTGAGCAAAAAAAGGACGGCAGTTGCGAAAGTATTTGGGTCAGTCCAGCTGTTTTTCTTTGAGGAACTGCGCGACCAGGTCAGCGATCTGCACGTTGTTCAGATCCGACATGGGGAAATGGGTATTGCCGTGAATGCCAATCTCCGGCAGGTGTATCAGTCGCACATCACCGCCATGGCGATTGACCGCGTCACGCCAGAGCCGGGCCATTTTCAGGCGTGCGCGCCAACTGTCCTGAGCGGGCAGATCGACTGCCTGTTCCGGGATGTTGTCGCCGTACAGGATCAGAATCGGAATGCGCGTCAGTGCCATGAATTGCTCCATCGGCACCGCTGCGCCTTGCACCGTGTCGAACGCGCTGGGGATCGGCGCCGGCACTTCACCGTCAGCAAACACGAAACTGCTGCCCGGTTCGAACGCCACGATGGCTTTGACCTTGTCGTTCTTGATCGCCGTCAACCAGCCCGGCCCGCCGCCCTGAGAATGGGTAAACAGGATGCCGGGGCCGATTTTGTCGAACAGCGCCGACACACCATCGGAGACCACGCCCATGTCAAACGGCCCGGTGTTCGGTGTCATAGCCCTGAAAAACTGCTCGCGGGTCTGGGCGTCCTGTGCCACTTGCACGCCGTTGAAGTAGCGGGGCCAAAGGCCGATACGGAACTGGTTGAACCACAGTTGTTCGTCCGGCACAGGCTTGATGGTAGTCTCGACCATGCTGCGCCCGGCATCACCACGCCGGGGTTGATCGATCAGATAGACGCCGTAGTGGCGGCGCAGAAAGATGTTCTGAAAACCCTCGCGACCATCGGCGGTGGTTTCCCAGGTCTTGGAAAACTGACCTGCGCCGTGCCACATGACGATGGGCAGTTTTCGCGCGTCCACCGGGATTTGATAGAAGGCGTAGGCGTGGTCACCGTGGTAGGTCTGACCGTTGGGCGTCATCGGTTGGCGCGGGTTGAAGGTGCCCGGTGCCGTGGTCATCGTTCCGCCGGCGGCGAAGCTGCCTTGTTTCTGGATCAGCAGCGGGCCTTCGGAGTGGTTTGCGCAGGCCGCCAACAGGCTCAACAGCATGACGCTCAGCAGACGTTTTGCAGTTCTCATGTCACTTCCTCGACGCCGCGAGGGCTTGGACCAGCGCTGCGTTGGCCCGCTCGGCAGTCTGTGCATCGCCATGCTTTTTCAGCAGTTCGGTGACTAGGTGCAACTGTGCTGCGCTGAGCCCGACGCGCAGGCTCGCCGCCATGTGCGAGCGCAACTGAGGCTCGACCCCCGGCGTCGCTGCCAGCGCTCCGACAGTCGCCAATTCGCGACTTTGCCAGTCGAGGTTGTCGCGCTCGAAGATGTCGCCGAACAGGTGCGTTTGCAGGAACTGGTTGATCACTGGGGCGAACTCGAACACCGGGCCTTTGACCGGGGCGCCGGAGATTTTCGTTTGATTCGCCGTACCCGCTGCCAATAGCTCATCCCCCACCGGTATCACCCGGCTCGGCTCACGCCCCGGCGCATCGTCAAGGCCGCGTTGTTTGCGCGCCTGCACCACGGTCATCAATTCATTCAAGGCGTTGAGGCTGCGCGGGAAGCCGACGTAGGCGTAGAGCTGCACGAGGACTTCGCGGGTTTCGCTAATGGTCAGGCCGGCATCAAGCCCTTGGTTGAGCGCCGTGTTGAGGTTGGGCATGTCGCTGGTCGCCATGAACGCCGCGATCAGTGGAATGGCTTGTTGCTGGCTCGACAAGCGGGCTGCGCTGGCGGGTGTGCTGGTCATGGTGGGCGAAGCCTCGGCTGCTTGAGTGGTGACGCTGAACATCGCCCCGACGCTCAGGCAGAGCGCCATGAGTGTGGGGAGGGCAGTGCGGTTGCGGGTGTCAGTGATCATCGTGAAGGGCTCCATCCATTGCGGGGCGCTGCGGTGTTGCTGGATCGTAAGGAGGATGGTTGTGGCGATTAACCCCGAAATAGCGCATGGACTCATGAGCAGAACTCATGAGTCGACGTGCGATAACCGCTGGAATCCCGGTGCGGGCAGGTTGTTACGGGGCATTGAGGTTACGTGGCGGTTCGCCGCGAACGTGCCGGTCGAGCAGCTTCGACACATTCCGTAACTTTATTGGCCGGCGTATTGCGCCTCCGAGACCTGCTCCGCCCAGGTGATGGTCTTGCCATCCTCGGCTTCAGCGATGGCGATGTGGGTCATGCCGTTGCTGGCCGTGGCGCCGTGCCAGTGACGGGTGTTCGGTGGAATCCAGACAGTGTCGCCCGGATGGATCTCCTGACGCGCGCCACCCTCTTGCTGCACATAGCCGACGCCGGCAGTGACGATCAGCGTTTGTCCCAGCGGATGGGTGTGCCACGCCGTGCGTGCGCCGGGTTCGAAGGTCACCGTGCCGCCACCGATGCGCGCGGGCGCTTCACCTTTGAACAGGCCATCGACGCGTACAGAGCCGGTAAAGTTTTCCGCTGCGCCCTTGATCGAAGGCTGGGATCCGTTCGGCGTAACGCGGATTTCGCTGGCGGCCTGGGACTCTGCCGCCATCAGTGACAAAGCAACGAGTGGCGCAATCAATCGGTTCATCGGATGAGTTCTCCGGTCAGACAGAGAAAGCGACGCCGCACATGGCGCCGCGTCGGGCAGACTCAGAGTCCGGTCATTTTCAGTGCCGACTCCGGCAGACGTTCGCCGTGCACCCGAATCTGTGCCATCTGTTCGTTGATCACGCGCAGATCGTCGCCGTTCAATTGCAGCTCGACCGCGCCCAGGTTTTCTTCCAGGCGATGCTGTTTGGTCGTGCCCGGTATCGGCACAATCCACGGTTTCTGTGCGAGCAACCAGGCCAGTGCCACTTGCGCCGGCGTGGCGTGTTTGCGTTGCGCGACGGCTTTCACCACATCGACCAACGCCAGATTGGCCCTGCGCGCTTCAGGGGAAAAGCGCGGGACGAAATTGCGGAAATCGCTCGCGTCGAACTGCGTGTTCTCGTCGATCTGACCGGTGAGGAAACCGGCGCCCAGCGGGCTGAACGGTACGAAGCCGATCCGCAGTTCTTCCAGCACGGCTAGCAGTTCCAGCTCCGGGCCACGCCAGAACAGCGAATATTCGCTTTGCACCGCCGTGACCGGTTGCACCGCGTGGGCCCGGCGAATGGTTTCCACACCCGCTTCAGAAAGGCCGAAATGCTTGACCTTGCCCTCGGCGATCAGATCCTTGACGGTGCCGGCCACGTCTTCGATGGGCACCTGGGGATCAACGCGGTGCTGATAAAACAGGTCGATGCAATCGGTGCGCAGACGCTTCAACGCCGCTTCGGCCACGGCGCGTATATGCTCCGGGCGGCTGTTGGTGCCGCCGCCACGTGCGCCGGTGATCAGGTCGATATCGAAACCGAACTTGGTGGCGATGACGACCTGCTCGCGGATCGGCTGCAAGGCCTCCCCCAGCAGCTCTTCATTGGCGAACGGGCCATACGCTTCGGCGGTGTCGAACAAGGTGACGCCTTGCTCGTGGGCCGAACGAATCAGCTTGATCATGCTGGCTTGGTCGGCTGCCGGCCCGTAGGCCGACGTCATGCTCATGCAGCCAAGACCCAAGGCGGACACTTCCAGGCCATTACCCAACGTGCGGATTTTCATGGAGTTACTCCGTACAGAATTCGATTAGTGCGTGAGAGGGTGATCTTTCAGCCAGCCGTTCACGCGTTCCATGGTCTTGCGCTCCTGCTCACCCTCCATCACAAAACCTTCCAGCACTTTGGCCTTCGGCGCATGCTTGACCAGCACACGGCGGCTGTTGCCCAGGCCATATCCACCATGGGTGTTGAAGGGGATGAGGGTCTTGCCGGTCAGATCGTGGGCGCTGAGGAATGCGCGCACGATCGGCGGGGCGGTTTCACCCCAGATCGGAAAGCCGAGATAGATCGTGTCGTAGTCGCTGAGGGCGTGAACCGTGTTTTGCAGCTCGGGTTCGAAGCCACTGTCACGTTCCTGGCGCGCCTGTTCCACGGTTTGCAGATAGTCCTCGGGGTAGGCGTGGGCGGGGCGAATCTCGAACAGATCGGCACCCAGTCCACGCTGGATCAGCCCGGCGACCACGCGGGTATTGCCCGAGCGCGAGAAATACGCGACCAGAATCCGCGAGCCCGAACGCGGTGTTTCACTGGCGCCTTGCGCGTCGGCGAGCGACAGCAGCGGGGCGCTGGCCAGTGCGGCGATGACCGTGCGCCGCAGCGGATCGTGATCGGTACTCATCGACCGACGCGCGCCTTGAGAGCCTCGGGATAGCGCTCGCCTTCGATGCGGATCTGCGCCAGCGCGGTATCAATGGCCTTGAGTTCGGCAGCGTCGAGGGTGATGTTCGCGCCGCCGAGGTTTTCTTCCAGGCGATGCAGTTTGGTCGTGCCCGGAATCGGCACAATCCACGGTGCCTGCGCGAGCAGCCAGGCCAGCGCGATCTGGGCCGGTGTCGCTTGTTTCTGCGCAGCAATCTGACGGATCAACACCACCAGACCCTGATTTGCCTGCAGCGCCGACTGGCTGAAACGCGGGACGATGCTGCGGAAGTCGTCACTGCCATAAGTGGAATCGGCCGACACCGTGCCGGTGAGAAAGCCTTTACCCAATGGACTGAACGGTACGAAGCCGATGCCCAGCTCCCAAAGGGTCGGCAGGATTTCCAGCTCAGGCTCGCGCCACCACAGCGAGTATTCGCTTTGCAGCGCCGTGACCGGCTGTACCGCATGGGCGCGACGAATGGTTTGCGCGCCTGCCTCCGACAGGCCGAAGTGCTTGACCTTTCCTTCGCTAATCAGGTCTTTCACCGCCCCGGCAACGTCCTCAATCGGCACGTCCGGATCGACGCGGTGTTGGTAGAGCAAATCGATGTAATCGGTCTTCAGTCGACGCAACGAACCCTCGACGGCTATTCGAATACGTTCGGGCCGGCTGTCCAGAGCCTGTTTTGTATTGTCGGTGCCGACGGCGAAGCCGAATTTTGTAGCGATCACAACTTGGTCGCGAACTGGCGCCAGCGCCTCGCCGACTACTTGCTCATTGATATAGGGGCCGTAGAATTCGGCGGTATCGAAGAACGTGACGCCTCGTTCAACGGCTGAGCGGATCAGTGCGATGGCTTGCTCGGTATCCGTGGCCGGGCCATAGCCATGGCTCAGACCCATGCAGCCGAGGCCGAGGGCGGATACTTCGAGTGAACTGTTGCCGAGTGTGCGTTTGTGCATGTTGATCTCCCGTTGGGCGTGGGGAGACAGTAAGCGCGCTAACGACTGAGGACTAGACGGGTAAATCGGCAAGGCTTCATGAGGTTTGCTCATCAGTCCCGGAAGAGGGGCGGTGGCGACTGTCGAATGAAGGCTTGCCTCACGGTAGGCCATCACCGCTCGTACACAAAAAATCTGACACTCTCTTGATCGTTCGCTTTTGGCTGTTCTCTGCCGATCAAGGTTACAGCCTGTGATGGTCAGCTGCGCCGGCGGTATACTGGAGGGATTGCAATATACCCCGCGCCTCGCGCCCAGGCAGACCAGGGACGGTTGAATGATCCGCATCAGAACCAATTTGGCTCCTCGATGGAATCGGCAGATCCGAGAAGCCACCACGCCTCTGACAGTGCTGTCCCCCTACATCACAGAAAACAGCACGCTTAAGCTCTTGGCCAACAAGCAAGCAACGTTTTACACACGGTTCGAGGTAAGGGACTTCGTCTGTATGGCGTCAACAATCGCTGCCTTCAAGCTGTTGCTCATCAACAAGTGCACGATTTACGAGGTGAAGGACCTTCATGCGAAAGTCATCATGGACGAGGCTGACTTCGTCACACTTGGCAGCCAGAACCTTACCTTCAGGGGGGCCTCGAAAAATAAGGAGTTGAGTGTTTGTTTCGATAACAGTAAAGCCAATTCTTGTGAGCGAGTTCGGAGCGTGGTCAATGATTGGATTGACGACCCGGATCTGGAATTGATCGACTGGGCCAGGGTGTTGCGGATGGAGAAGGATGTTCGCTTAGCCAAAAAGGCTTTCGAAGAATTCAACGAAGCAATGTCCAAGATTCAGGGTAAAGCCGATACCTACCAAGCCAAGCGAGTCCAGGTTGCTCGGGATCAGCAGGAACAAGAGAGAGCTGCACGAAAGGCTAAGAACCTAGCTGCAATTGGTGCTGCCGTTCGGTCTGGCGCACCTTCCGGCACGAAATACACCGGAACAGTAAAGCCATCTGAGGGCTCTGCACGACTGAAATTTGATGCGAAGGTTGACCTGCTCCAGTGGACCAGGAAGAACGGCATCGTGCTCCCCCGGATGATTAAGTCGAGCCGTTGCCTATGCGTGCTCAATCAACAGAAGGTCGGCTGGGCAAGGCTTGCGAGCCAACAAATCACGAAATTCGCTCAAAGCATGACCATTGGTGGGATTCTGCCTAAACCGTTCGATCGGGTGGATGTGACACTCTCCGTCACCCCAAAAGATCTTGCTCGGGCGCCTTCCGACACGACTCTTGTTGCCATCTTGAAGAACGAGAACGGGACCGAACTGTGCATGGTCCCGGTTCTCTACTCAATCGACGAGATCAGCGTTCTCGACACGCTAGGACCCAAGCGAAAGCCGTCGGGTAAAAAGCTCAAGCCAATCGAGCAGCTCAGAACCGATCTGAAGAGGTGGATTGATAGCAATAGGGCTGACTTTGAAAGCCTACTGAGCCGCCACATCACCAGTACTACCCCTCTGAAGAAACGGCTCGATGGGGTCAACGCGGATGTGTTTTTTGAGGGAATGGATACGGTGGTCGATGTGACAATGGTCTTTAAAGGGCGCAACGGTACAAAGCCCATTCTTGTCGCGACCACCAGAAGCTGAAATCCCACACCTGCCTGACATCAGTGGAGTGTCCGTTTGGAGTCGAAAACGGCGTTTCGTAATGGCGGCAAATGGCCTGAAACCGCTATTGAGCGCAGCATGAGCGGCGACTTACTCAACTAAAGCGGCATCGTCGTCGCTGAGCCGCCGTAGATGCCTACAGCGCCTCGGCGATCAGTCGATTGAGCTAGTTGAGTAGCCTGGACAGCGTCCGGCTTCAGCTAGACGGCACCTCCCGATCCATCAACTTACCCATCAACAGAACCCCAACTCACTGAGTTGATGAATAGCCAACGCCACATCACGGTCTTTCCCGCTCAGCTCGTCCGACAGATCAAGCAGCAACGCGCTGACCGAGGCAAAGGTTTCATAGCTATTGGTAATCAGACTTTCACTGCTGGCATCAGCAGCCACACTGAACAGCGCACCCGACGGCGGGGCGGTTTTGGCGGAGGAGGGATTGAGATAGTGATCCAAGGCACGTTGCGCGGCTTGGTTGAGTTTCAAATCGGGAGATCCCGGAGGATTCGGCGTTACCTTGAACATTGTTAAGTTCCTTGCTCGGGCTTCCACCCCGTTGCTACTAAACGAGGGGGTGGCAGCTGTACGCAGGTTAGTAGACCGGGGGAACCTAACAAAAACCGGCGCGCCCGAGGGCGCCCTACGCACAGCCACCATCAAGCACAGACAAGGACGTCCGACAGATGAAGCTCATGCACACGTTAGGTTGAACCTCGGGCTACTAAACCCGATCACTGAGGTTTCAGCGACCGAGCAACCTTAGAGACCCCAACCCAGGTGCACAAGCCGGCGGATTCTGACGCAACTGTAGGCAATGGAGCAAGGCGCCGTGCTCACTGCCTCAAGCCACGGGACTGAAATCAATCAGCCCCGTTTTCCTTTCTCAGGCCGGCTGGGCCGCCAAGCTATTACTCACCTTGCGCCCCAACACCAGCACCGTCACAAACCCGGCGCCCACCAACGCGGTCGCCAAACTCAACAGCACCGACGTCCCCATCTTGTCGACGATCTGCCCGCCAAAGAACGAGCCCACGGCAATGATCACCTGGAACAACGCCACGAACAGCGGCATGCCACGCTCCACATCCTTGGGCGCAACCACGAACATCCAGATACTCGCGCACGCCGGGAAGGCACCGAAAGCAAAGCCCCACAGGGCGATCAGCATCACGGCGCCGCTCATGCCGGTGGCGAAGTAGGGGAACAGGGCGGTGCTGGTGCCGATCATCAGGGCCACCAGCAGCAGGGTGTGGCGCACGCTGCGGTTGGCGGCGAAGCCGGCGAAGACGTTGCCCATTACGCCGGCCACGCCGTAGAGCAGCAGCAGGGAGCCGATGGTCGGGCCGTCGAAGCCGGAGCTGTTTTTGAAGAACGGCGCGACGTAGGTGTACGCGGCAAAGTGTGCAAGGCCGATCAGCAGCACGGCGATCAAGCCGACCCGGGCTTGTGGGTTGATGAACAGGGCCGGCAGGTCGGCGATGCGAATGGCTTTTTCCGGTTCGAGACGGGGCAGCAGGAACATCTGTGCCAGCAGTACCGGTATGCCCACCAGTGCGGTGACGAGGAAGGTCATGCGCCAGCCCATCAGGCCGCTCAGCCAGGTGCCGACGGGTACGCCGAGCACGGTGGCCAGGGTCACGCCCATCATGATGATCGAGGTGGCCTTCGCTACGCCCACGCCCTTGGGCGCCAGGCGGCCGCTGAGGGCGATGGCGGTGGCCCAGAAGCCGCCGATGCTGATGCCCAGCAGGACGCGGCCGAACAGCAGCAGGCTGAAGTCGCTGGCGTAGGCCACCACCATGTTGGCGATGATCATGATCAGGGTCAGGCCGATCAGCAGGTAGCGACGGTCCATGGCGCCAATGCCCACCGACAGCAACGGAGCGGCGAGGGCGGCCATGATGCCGGGCAGGGTGACCATCAGGCCGGCGTGGCCGGCGCTGATGCCGAGGTCGGCGGCGACGTCGTTGAGTACGCCTACCGGCAGGAACTCGCTGGTGACCAGGGCGAAGGCGCCCACGGCCACCGAGAGAATCGCCAGCCACTGCTGCAGGACGGTTTGTTGATTATGTTCGGGGAGGCCGCTAGGGGCCCGGCTTGCGCTTGGCATGGTGTTGGGTTCCGGGAGGAGATTTCGCCTGCGGGCAGACGGGAGGGAGAAAGTGGAGGCGATTATAGGAATGGGTTTTGGTAAGCCAATAGGCGACCGGTTCGATAGTAATCATCAGTCTCGTTGATAAGACTGCCTGCGTAGAGCGTTCTCTTCCGTGTAGACCCTCGCGATTGCCCATGGCCCGACTCCGCGCGTAATCCGGCCCGATCCCGCGCGCCAGAAAAAATCCCCCGCTGCATCCTGAGCCTCGGCATGTCGGTTTTGCTGACGTGCCGAAGCGTTTCAAGGCCGATCAAACAATAATAAAGAGGTGCTTATGCCCGTGCTTCATCGCCCTTCATCCCCGGTTGAACGCAGCGCGCTTCATGTGTTGGTGTGTGCGTCGACACTTGCGCTGTCGTTGACCGCCTGCGCGGCCACCCCGGATCCCGCGAAGCCTTATCCCCATGCACAGGAACCGATCGGCGACGTGCAGGCCATCTATGACGGCAGGCTCAGCGAGGACTTGGCGGTCACTACCTTCCGTAATACCGACCGGTTGTTCCCGACGCGCACGATCAAGGCGGGCGGCCATCCGTTCCCGTTACCCCGTAGCAGCCAGCCACTTGGGCCGGTTGCCTTTGACTACAAAGGCAAGCATTACAGCCTCGATGACTACGTGGCGATCAACCGGGTAACCGGGCTGTTGGTGCTCAAGGACGGCAAGATCGTTGATGAGCGTTATGAAAAAGGCAACACCGCCGACACCCGGTGGATGTCGATGTCGGTGGCCAAGTCCATCACCTCGACGCTGGTGGGCGCGGCGCTGCAGGACGGCGCCATCAAGAGCCTGGATGACAAGGTCACCCGTTATTTACCCGCGTTGGCCGGTAGCGGTTACGACCAGGTCACCGTGCGCCAGATCCTGTCCATGCGCTCCGGGATCAAGTGGAACGAGCAATACACGGACCCTACCTCGGACGAGCGCCACTTGATCAAACTGCGCAGCGAGCAAGTACCGGGGTCGCTCCTGAAATTCATGGCCAGCCTGCAAACGGCGGCGCCGCCTGGTACGCGCACCAACTACAGCACCGGTGAAACTCAAGTGTTGGGGCAACTGGTGAGCGCTGCGGTGGGCAAGCCACTGACGCAATACCTGAGCGAGAAGATCTGGGCGCCTTACGGCATGCAAACCGATGCCAAGTGGTGGCTCGACGGCCTCAATGGCAATGAAGTGGGCGGCAGCGGTATCAGCGCGACGCTTGAGGATTACGGGCGTTTTGGGCAGTTCGTGCTTAGCGGAGGCAAGGCCGGTGGGCAGCCAGTGTTGCCTGAAGGCTGGTTGAGTTTTGCCAGCGCGACTACGGGTTCAGATGCGGCGTACGGTGACTTTGCGTCCATGTGGTGGCCAGGTTGGACCGACGCCTCCAAAGCGGATAAAGCCTTTACGGCGGCCGGTACGTTTGGTCAGTACCTCTACATCAATCCGACCAGGAATGTGGTGATTGTGGTGTGGCAGGCGCAGACCAAACCCACGGGTGGCAAGGTGATCGACGATATGTTTGCCTTTGATGCGGTTGCCAAAGCGCTTCAATAACCGCGAAGTACCTGTGGCGAGGGAGCTTGCTCCCGCTGGACTGCGCAGCAGGCCCATTTTTTGGGGCCGCTGCGCGGCCCAGCGGGAGCAAGCTCCCTCGCCACAGGTTATGGGCTACTCAGGTAGTGTGTACCTCACATCGCCGCCCGCAACGACCGCGGTGAAAGCCCATAATGTGACTTGAACCTCACCGCAAACCGCGACGCCGACGCATACCCGCACGCACTGGAAATCTCCCCGATGGAATCCCTGGAGGTTTGCAGCTGTTGCAACGCCGCCCCCAGCCGAACATTTTCCAGGATGGCCCTGAAGCTCGCATCCTCATTGGCCAACTGCCGACGCAACGTCGATTCCCCCAGATTCAGCTGCTGCGCAACCGTGGCAACGGTCCAGTCCCTGGACAGGTTGCTGCCGATCAACCGCTGCACGCGTTCACTCAAGGGGTCGTTGCGATCCATCAGCAACGGTCCCGCCTGGCCGGCCAGGCACAGGCAGAGCAACACGGCCTCGCCATAGTGGGTGCACAGGGCCGCCGGGGCGCCGGTGCTCAGTGCGGTCAGCAGTTGGTCCCAGGCTTGTCGGGTCTGTTTGTCCAGGCGTACGCACAGGTCGGCATGCATGCTGCCCTTGAACTGCGCGCCATACCGGGCAACGAAGTTACGCAACACCGTCACCGGAAACGACACCACATCAGCGATGTAGTCACCCTGGGCACCGGGAAAATTGGTCACCCCAAGCTCGCGGCCCGCCGGCAGTAAAATCAGGTGCTGGGGGCCGGCGCGCATTTCGCGCTCATCCCACTGCATCAGTTTTTGCCCTTGGCGCACGCGGCACAGGGCGGTCATGAAGATCGGCACACGTTGCAGGGTATGGTGTTGCCGGGCCCTGATCACGCAGCTTTCGATGATGCTTTCCCTGTGCCGCAGACCTTCGTGAACATCCATCGTGACTAGCGTCCGTAAGGGGCCGTGATTGTGGCCTTGGCCAGGCTGTTGGCATTGAGCATGTAGCCGACCAGGGCGCCGCTGGATTGATTGTCGATCGGCAGGGTGGCGACTTTCAACGCCCACACGGTGAATTGATAGCGATGCGGTTTATCACCCACGGGCGGGCAAGCGCCGCCGAAGCCGGGTTGGCCGTAGTCCGTGCGGCCTTGCACTGCCCCGGCCGGCAGGTGGGTGCCGACATTGCTCGGCAGGCTGGAGACGGTGACGGGCAGGTTCACCACCGTCCAGTGCCACCAGCCGCTGCCGGTCGGGGCGTCGGGATCGTAGACGGTGATGGCGAAGCTTTTGGTACCCGCCGGGGCGTTGGCCCAGGACAGGGCAGGGGAGGTGTTGCCGCCGCTGCAGCCGAAGCCGTTGAATTCCTGCAGGTGCGTCAGCGGGCGTTGGTCGGCAATGTCCGGGCTGTTGAGTGAGAAGCTGGCGGCGTGTCCGCTGGCGGCCATGATCAGGGTGATCGCGGGGGCAAGTGCTTTGAGTTTCATTGCGGTGATGTCCAGGCGTGGTTTGAGCCTTGATCCTAAACAGCGCAGGGGCACTGCACTGCGCCGAAGCGCTCGATGATTGTGCCGAAACGCTCTGCCCACTAAGGCTGAACCCTCAGCGCCCGGATGATGAACGCATGCAGGCTATTGACCGCCTTGGACCCGCGGGACGCCCGGCTACGCAGAATCGAAACCTCCATGGGCTCAATGCTGCCCAAACCGTGCTCGTCACCGAGTACCTGAAGCGAATCCTGCACGGTGCATTGAGTGATCGCGGCAATCGCGAGCCCGCCCTCGACGGCGGCCACCTGGCCGGCAAGGCTGGAGCTGTTGTACACCACCTTGAATTCGCGGCCTTGCTGGGTGAGTGCGTTCACCGCATACCGCCGGGCGAGGCTTGCGCTTTCGTAGACGGCGATGGGGATCGGGTCGCGCCGCCACAGTTCGAACTGCGGTGAACCTACCCATACCATGGGCTCCTTGAACAGGAAGGTGCCGCTTTGGGGCGAGTCCCGAGACACCAGCGCCAGGTCAAGATCGCCGCTGCGCAACTGCGGGATCAGCGTGGTCGACTGTTCACAGGTCAGTTCGATTTCCACACCGGCGTAGCGCGGCGAATAGCGCTTGAGCAGCGGCGTGAGGTACCGGGCCGCGTAGTCTTCGGCAACGCCAAGGCGGATGCGCCCGGTCAGCTCTTCACCGTGAAACGCCGCCTGGGTTTCAGCGTGCAGGGCGAGCATGCGCCGGGCGTAGCTCAGCAGCGTCTGGCCATCGGCAGTCAGTTGCAGGTGCCTCGGGCCGCGACTCAAGAGCTGTCGCCCAAGGGCGGCTTCGAGTTTCTTCATCTGCATGCTGACGGCGGACTGCGAGCGGTTGACCTCGTGGGCGGCGCCAGACAACGAGCCGGCATCCACCACGGCCACAAAGCATTTGAGCCAATCGAGTTGCAAATCGCTGGCGGGCATCGCGCTGACCTCTATTCGTTAATCGAATGGCTAAGGCCTGAATTATGCGCTTTTCATGGACGCTTGTTCACCCGCAACATTCTGCCTTGAACCAACACCTTCTGGATCGGATCCATGCCCTTTGATACCTGGTTGCTTTACCTGGTTACCTGCTTCGGCATCGCGGTGGTGCCAGGGCCCAATGCGTTATTGGCGCTGACCCACGGTGCGCTTCACGGCAGCCGCAAAACGCTGTTCACCATCAGCGGCGGCGTGCTCGGTTTTGCGATTGTGCTGGCGCTGTGTGCGTTGGGGTTGGGTGCGCTGATCCAGGCATCGGCCAGTTTGTTCACGGCCTTGAAGGTGGCGGGTGGGCTGTACCTGATCTGGCTGGGCTTCGGGCTGTGGCGGGCGGCACCGGTCAGCCTTGAGGCGACCGGCACTACCAGCTCGCGGAGCTGGCCGCTGTTCCGCCAGGGGCTGGTATCGGCGATCTCAAACCCCAAGGCCTTGCTGTTGTTCACCGCGTTTATTCCACCGTTCCTGGACCCGCACCGGAGCATCATCGCGCAGACGCTCACCATCGCCCTGACCTACGCCGTGGTGGAGTTCATCGTCGAGTACCTGGTGGCCAGCGCCGCGCACCGGGTACGGCCCTGGCTGGCGCGAACCGGGCGCCGATTCAATAAAGTCTGCGGCGGTTTTTTTGTGCTGTTCGGGTTGGCCCTGCCTATCCATGCCTGAGGGCACATCCCGCGGCTTAGGGATGTTCGATCACCATCACCGCCGTGGTATCCGCCTCAAGTGCTTCGAACACATGGGGCGCATTCGCCAGGTAGCTGATGTAGTCGCCGGCGTGCAGCAGCACAGGCGCACCGGCCGGGCCGATATTCGCGCTGCCGCTGCACAGCAGCACGTGCTCGACGGTGCCGGCAGGGTGGGGCTGAGACAGGCGCGCTTCGCCCGGCTGTACCTTTAGCCGGTAGATATCGCGACGCACGCCCGCCGGGCAATCCGCAAGCAGTGTGGCCGCGTAGTGGCCGGTTTCGGTATAGGTGGTCAGGCCCTCGTTGGCGCGAATTACCCGCAGGTGTTGCTGGGGTTGTTCGAAGAACCGGGTCACCTGCAAGCCCATCGCCGTGGCCAACGACCACAGGGTCTCGATGCTGGGGTTGCCGATGCCGGACTCCAGCTGGGACAAGGTCGACTTCGCCACGCCTGCGCGTTTTGCCAGTTCAGTCAATGAAAGCCCCGCAGCCTGGCGTTCGCGCTTGATCGACAGGGCCAGCAGGTCGATTCGGCTTGGATTGAGATTGTTCGTTATGTCGGTCATTTGTTCTTCAAATCATCCATAAATGGGTTGACGCTTTGTTGCCGGGTGTTCAGCATAGCAATCATTCGTTCATTATAAAAACCGAGTGTCGAATGATCTGGTGCGTGTTCCACCTCTGCGACTATTGGCCGTGGCTGCTCTGGCGGGCGCTCTCCTACGACCTTGAAGGGTGGCGCAGCCTGCTGGTGGCGACGCAGTTGGCGCAGCAACATTGCCGGGGGCTATTCTGCGGGCCGCTATGATTCCTTTTCGCCATCCTTCGGGATCGGGCTATGATCGCCCAATCCGAACCAGACGCTCCCCAGACCTATGCCCGTTGACCTGCAAGCCCTCTATCCCAAACTGATCCACTTGATGCTGGATACGGTGTTCGTGGTCGACAGTGAAAACCAGATCGTGTTTGTGAGTGATGCCTGCGAAGCGCTGCTGGGGTACCGCGCCGAGGAGCTGACCGGCACCCTGATCACCCACTACATGCACCCTGAAGACCTGGCCCGCACCCGGGCGTCGATTGTGCGGGTCATGAATGGCAAGCCCCACGTCGACTTCCGCAACCGCTATATCCGCAAGGATGGCAGTGTGGTGCACATTCTGTGGGCGGCCTTCTGGTCCGAGGAAGTGGGGGCGCGGATCGGTGTTGCGCGGGACGTAACCGCCCTGACGCAGGCGGAAGAGGAGCTGCGTTTCCTCGCCCATCACGACCCGTTGACGGCCCTCACCAATCGCTCGCTGTTCAATGACCGGTTGGACGAGGCCCTGCAAGCCGCTCACCACCACAAAAGTCCTCTGGCCTTGCTGTTTCTGGACGTGAATGACTTCAAGGCCATCAATGATGTGTACGGGCATGCCGTGGGCGACCGCGTGCTTTGCGTGATTGCACGACGGTTGGAAGGGTGTGTGCGTGAGAGCGACCTGGTGGCCCGGATGGGCGGGGATGAATTCACCGTGCTGCTGACGGATATTCAGTCACCGGAAGCCGTGTCGGCCAAAGTGCAGCAGATAGTTGCGGTGATGACCCAGCCCCTGAGCGCTGAGTTTGGCGCGGTCAAGATGCCGTCCTGCAGTATCGGCGTAGCGTTTTACCCGGCGGATGGGGCAGATGCCGACAGCCTGCTCAGCCACGCGGATGGTGAGATGTACCGGGTTAAAAGGCAGCGGTTTGCAACCGATTAACGCTGCTGGAAAGCAATCTTCAGCCCCAATCCCATGAACAACGTCCCAATGATCTTTCCCTCCCAACGGCGCAGCCTTGAAAGGCCCACCATCCATTGGCTCAACGGACGAATCGCCACCGAAATCAGCGTGGTGTACACCGCACTGAGCCCCGAGAAGATCAACCCCAACACCGCGAACTGCGCCAGGGAAGAACCCGATTCCGGGTGAATAAACTGCGGCAGGAAGGCCAGGAAGAAAATCGCGGTTTTCGGGTTCAGCACTTCGGCACCCACCGCCTGGAAATACGCCTGGGTGGAGGTCACGGTGGGCAGGTCTTTGCGCGTGGTTGCGCCAGGCTTGGCCATGAAGGCGCGTACGCCCAGGTAGATCAGGTAACAGGCGCCGACGATTTTGACCACGTTAAACGCCACGGCCGAGGTCATCAGGATGGCCGACAGGCCGAGCGCCGCGCACAGCGTATGGATCAGGTCGCCCGAGGCCACCCCCAGCCCGGTGGCAATCCCGACCTTGCGCCCACCCTGGAGGGTGCGGGTGATCACCAGCAGCACGGCTGGGCCGGGAATCAGGAAAAGGCCGATGACCACGGCGACATACGTCAGGATGGGGGCGAGTTCGAACATGCTGTGTTATCTCAATGCCGGATGCGTCCTACAGTAATCCTCATCCCGGGGATTAACGCAATACAGATGAACACCCGCCGGAACCGCCTGGCCTTTTACTTCGCGAACGCGTATGCGCCACCCTGTTCCAGCGCCTTGCGATACGCCGGCCGTTCCTGAAAGCGTTGCACCCACGCCGCCACATTCGGGTAGGCCTGCAGCTTGCCCTGAGCCCGGGCGATTTCGCCGATGAAGCTCATCTGGATATCCGCGCCGGTCAATTCGTCACCCACCAGGTACGGCGTGAGCCCCAGTGCGTTGTCCAGATAACCCAGGTAGTTCGCCACCTCGGATTCGATACGCGGATGCAACGGCGCACCCGCGTCACCCAGGCGCCCGACGTACAGGTTGAGCATCAGTGGCAGCATGGCCGAACCTTCGGCGAAGTGCAGCCATTGCACGTATTCGTCATAGGTTGCAGTGGCCGGATCCGGTTGCAGGCGGCCGTTGCCATGGCGGCGAATCAGGTAGTCGATGATGGCGCCGGATTCGATTACCACGTGGGGACCGTCTTGAATCACCGGTGATTTGCCCAGGGCATTGATCGCCTTGAGTTCAGGGGGCGCGAGGTTGGTTTTCGGGTCGCGCTGGTAGCGCTTGAGCTCGTAGGGCAGGCCGAGTTCTTCGAGCAGCCACAGGATGCGTTGCGAACGGGAGTTGTTGAGGTGGTGGACAATGATCATGGTGGCTCCGCTGGGCGAGAATAGAGGCGTATAGGGACAGACCGCGGTGGCGCTGTGGAGTGCCGTGAATTAAATCTGCTTCGATAAAGGCATGAAAGATGGATAATCACGCCGGCAAGCACTGATTACACACCGGATAGAAAACATGAATCGTCAAAAAAAACTACAGCAGCTGTTCAAGGCCAAGGCCAAAAAGGCCAGCGCCAAATTGGCACCGGCAAAAAAGGATAAATACATCAGCAAGGCAGACCGATTGAAGCTGGCTGCCGAGTCCGGTGATGAGCCTGTTGTTACCTCTGAGAGCTGATCCAGAAGGCCTAAGCATTACTTGATAGGGAATCGACGGAAAAACCATGAACACTGCTCAACTCGCGATTCAGCACTACATACTCGCCAAGGACGGCAACCGCCCGCATTTGCTCAGCCGGGCGTTTGTTCCCGAGGCAATCCTGGACATGGTGGTGCGCACCGGGTCCATCTCGTTTCCGCCCCACGTCGAAGGGGTGGGCGGCATTGGCGATGTGCTGGTGAGGCGGTTCGGGCAGACCTTTGAAAACGTCTATACGTTTTGCCTGGGGCAGCCACCCGAAGCGGGGGCCAAAACCTATCAGTGCAAATGGCTGGTGGGGATGTCCGACAAAAACTCCGGCGAAGCCCGGGTTGGGTGTGGGGTGTATGAGTGGCAGTTCAGTGTTGAGTCGGGGCTTGTTGAAAAGCTCACCATCACTATCGAGCATATGAAGACGCTGCCCGCTGCGGATTTGGGGAGCGTCATGAAGTGGGTGTCAGGTCTGAGTTACCCATGGTGCAACTCGGAAGCAGCAGTGAGCGATGCTCCCGATATTGACGCGATGGGCGAGGTGATCCAGTACCTCACTGTCTGACGGCGACTCAATGCGCATCAACGGCACCAGCAACACGGCCACAACAAAACACACAGTGATGATCACGAGCGCGTCTTCGCTGCAGGCTTGGCGGCTGAAACGGGCTTGCCAGCCCTTGGATCAACGGGTTTTGAAGTGACAGCCAGCGCTGTTACCGGTTGTACGGTGAGTTCGACACCGATTGCGGTCATCAGCTTCCTTATGGTCTCAAATCGCGTTTTCGAGCCGGCTTTCAGCACCTTATAAAGGCTTTCACGATTGACCCCCGCATCCTTGGCGACCTTATTTACGCCTTTGGCTTTTGCGACCTCGGCCAACGCATGAATAAGGCCCTCGGTATCACCGGTTTTCAGACTTTCAGCCAAATAGGCCGCCATTGCTTCCGGGCTATCGAGAAAGCGCGAGGCTTCGTAATGAGTCGTACCCGTCGTGTCGAGGCTGAGGATTGGCATCTCCTCGGGATTGAATTTATCGCTCATATCATTTACCTCTCAGGCCAGCGAGTATTGCTTTAGCTTTTTGTATGCCCCGTTTTTGATCCGTTTTATCGCTCCCGCTGAGCATCAAGTACTCTGCGATTCCCGAGCGCACATAGTAAATTCTGTAGCCCGGGCCAACAAAAACACGCATTTCGCTCATCCCATCGCCAACCGATTCGCAATCACCAAAGTTGCCCGCTCCGGCACGATCCAGTCGGGTCAGAATTGCCGCTTTTCCCTGAGTGTCCTTCATACGTTTAAGCCAGCTCTCGAACTCGGGTGTTTGGTGGATCTCGTATATTTTTTTCTTGTTGATCATAGTTCCATTTGTAGCTAGATGGCTACATCTTGTCGACGCGAGGTTGAGTACAGGTAAAGGGGTATTCAGCGCCTGGGCAACCTTAGAGAGGTGCCTCCCAGATGCACAAGCTGGCAAATTCCGACGCGACTGTAGGCAATGGAGCCGGGTGCTGTACTCACAGCCTCAAACGTTGTGACAAGTCCTCTCTAATGCGCATCCGCCGTCGGCTGCTTCGGCGGTTGCACCTTGCGCATCAACGGCACCAGCAACACGGCGACGACGAAGCACACCATGATCATCAGGAATGCGTCCGCATAGGTCAGCGTTTGCGCCTCGCGCCAGGTCAGCGCCCACAGCTGACTCAGCGCGAACTGGCTCGAATCCAGGCTGTTTTGCCCCAGCAACTGGGCATTCCCTGAAAGCTGGTCAAGCCAGACATTCATCGACTCGTTCCGGATGTTCAGGTGCTCGGCCAGGCGCAGGAAGTGCAGGTTGGTGCGGTCATTGAGCACCGTGGCGCAGGCGGCGATGCCGATGGCGCCGCCGAGGTTGCGCATCAGGTTGAACAGGCCCGAGGCGAGCTTCAGGCGGTCGGGGGCCAGTGCGCCGAGGGTCAGGGTGACCACCGGCGGCACTGCCATTTGTTGAGCAAACCCGCGTATGGCCTGGGGCAGCAGCAGCTCCTTGGCGCCCCAGTCGTGGGTGATGGGGGAGAAGTCCCACATCGACAGGGCGAACAGCGATAACCCGAACATCAAAATCCAGCGCAGGTCGAAACGATTGGCCAGCAAGGCGTACACCGGGATCGCCAGCAACTGGAACACCCCCGTGGAAAACACCGCCAGGCCGATATCCAGCGAGCCGTACCCGCGCACCCGCCCGAGAAACAGCGGCGTGAGGTAGATGGTGGCGAAAATGCCGATGCCGGTGATAAATGAAAACAGGCAGCCCAGGGCGAAGTTCCTGTCCCGAAGCGCGCGCAGGTCGACGATCGGCTCCTTGATTTGCAGGCAGCGCCAGATAAACAGCCCGCCGCTGATGGCGGCTATCCAGGCCGTGGTCGAGATGGTGCTGTCGCTGAACCAGTTCCAGCGCGGGCCCTCTTCAAGGGTGTATTCCAGGCAGCCGAGAAACACCGCCATCAACGCCATGCCGATATAGTCGGCGCCCTTGAGCAATGACGGGTTGGGGCGGTCGACCTTGACCAGCATCGGCACCGCAAAGGTCACGAACAGGCCGGGCAGCAGGTTGATGTAGAACAGCCAGTGCCAGGAGGAAATGTCGGTGATCCAACCGCCCACGGCCGGGCCCAATGTGGGTGCCAGGGACGCGATGGCGCCGATGGTGGAGGCGGCGATCACCCGCTGCTTGCCGTTGAAGTACATGAACGCGGTGGTGAACACCAACGGAATCATCGAGCCCCCCAGGAACCCCTGCAAGGCGCGAAACGCGATCATGCTCTGGATGTTCCAGGCCATCGCGCACAGCAGGCTGGTCAAGGTGAACCCGGCCGCCGACGCCGCGAACAGCCAGCGCGTGCTCATCACCCGGGAGAGCCAGCCTGACATGGGGATCACGATGATTTCCGCGATCAGGTAGGCGGTCTGCACCCACGCCGTATCGTCCGCGCCGGCAGACAACCCGCCGCCGATGTCCTTGAGGGAGGCGGAGACGATCTGGATGTCGATCAAGGCGATGAACATGCCCACGCACATGGTGGCGAAGGCCGCGACTTTTTGTGCGGTGCTGAGGGCGGGCAACGGGCTGTTCATAGCTGGGCCTTGAGGGCGCTGGCCTGGTCCTCGAACGCCTCATCGGTGTTGACCTTCGCCATCACCGACAGGCCCGGACGCAGGGCGCCGAAGTCGGCATCGTTGCTGTCGAGGCGCACGCGCACCGGCACTCGCTGCACGATCTTGGTGAAGTTGCCGGTGGCGTTTTCCGGCGGCAGCACACTGAATTGCGCCCCGGTGGCAGGGGCCAGGCTCTCGATGTGCCCGTGGAATTCACGGCCGGGGAGGATGTCGGCGCGGATGCTCACGCTTTGCCCGACCTGCAGGCGCCCCAATTGGTCTTCCTTGAAGTTGGCATCCACCCACAATCCTTTCGCGGGCACCACCGAGATCAGTTGGCTGCCGGCCGCGGCGTAGGCACCGACCCGGGCGCGGCGGTTGCCCACGTAACCATCCACCGGCGCCCGCAGTTCGGTATAGCTGATGTTCAATTGCGCCTGGTCGCGTTCGGCCTGCGCCTGTTGCAACGCGGCACGCGCCTGGCCGCGCTGGGTTTCAATCACGTCGATTTGCCGGCGAGCCGCCATCAACCCGGCCTGTGCCCGGGAGTGGTCGGCGCGGGCGGTCTTCCAGACGGCGCTGACCCGCTGTGCGCTTTCAACCGATACGGCCTGGCTGCGCACCAGGTTCTGGTAACGCGTTTGATCGTCGCCGGCCCGTTGTGCTTCGGCATCGGTGGCGTCGATCTGCGCCTTGGCCTGGTTGATCACCGCCAGTTGCAGTTGTTCGGTGGCGTCGAGGTTGGCGAGCGAGGCCTGTTGCGCGGCCACGGCGCCGTCGGCCTTGGCCAGGGCCGTGCGGTAGTCGCGCACATCGATGCGCGCCAGCACGTCGCCTGCCCTTACGAACTGGTTGTCCTGCACCGTCACTTCGCTGATATAGCCCGGCACTTTGGCGCTGATCACCGTCACATCCGCCCCGACATAGGCGTCGTCGGTGTCTTCGATAAACCGGCTGACCAGCCACCAGTGGCTGGCGTACCACACGCCGCCCGCCACGGCCAGGGTCAGCAGCCCCAGGCGCAAAACCTGTTTGCGCCGGGATGGTTGGGTGGGTTCGGGCACAGCGCTGACTGGAGCGTCCATGACGAAATGACCTCGTTGAGTATTAGTGGGGGAAGGGGCTGACCAGCTGGTCTTTTTCGGCGTAGGCCCGGCCGGTTCGTGCGCGCCACAGGGTCAGCGGTTCGGCATCGGCGCTGACATGTACGCGGTGGCCCGCACGGGTGATGGGTTTGCCGGTGTTGGCATCCATCAACGCCAGCACCACCGGGCGCCCGGTGGACTCATCGGCGAGAAACACCTTGGTCGAGCCCTCGGCATGCCGCGCGCCCCAGGCCATCAGCGTGAGGATGACCTGGCGCAAGTCCCGGCCCGCTTCGGTGAGGTGGTACTCATGGCGCGGCGGGTTGTCCTGGTACGGGCGCCGTTCCAGCAAGCCGCCGGCCACCAACGCATTCAGGCGGCGGGTCAGGGTGTTCGAGGCGATCCCGAGGCTCTGCAGGAACTCGTCGAAACGGCGCAGCCCGTAGAACGCATCACGCAGGATCAACAGGCTCCAACCATCACCGATGTGCTCCAGGGCACGGGCGACCGGGCAGGACATGGGTTGGAAGCTGGCTTTCTTCATGAGGGACTCCGGGATCTGTTGCTAAATATTACGCAAGTAATATTGCACAGTGGATTTCATAATGAAAGTCACTAGTTGAAATTTTTTGCAGCGCTGGATGGCGGCCAGGCAGACGCAAAAAAGCCCCGGGATTCGGGGCTTTTCAGAGGGGAGGGTGCAGGGGGGCCGTTTGAGCGCGGCTGTCCTTATGCCTGCGCCGGTTCCTGGCAGATACGTGAACCTGTGCGCCGCGAGCGCCAGCCGAGGCCCAGCACCATCAGCAAACCCAGGGCCGCCATGATCGCACCAGCCAGCGAAATGGCCGGGTAGCCCAGCCCTGCGTTGATCACTGCTCCCCCCAGCGCCGCGCCAATGGCGTTACCGAAGTTGAACGCACCGATGTTCATCGCCGAGGCCAGGTTGGGTGCATCCTTGGCGGCTTCCATCACGCGCATTTGCAGGGGAGGTACCAGCGCAAAGCTGGCGGCGCCCCACAGCAGGATCGACAAGGCGGCGGGCAGCGGCCATTGCATGAGCACAGAGAAGGCCAGCAGCACGGCAATCAGGACCACGAGCGACGTTATCAGGGTGCGGTCCACCGAACGGTCCGCAGACTTGCCGCCCCAGACGTTGCCGAGGGTCAGGCCGATCCCGAACAGCACGAGCATTGCAGTGACGAAGTTGGTCGAGGCGTGGGTGACATCCCGCAGAATCGGCGCGATATAGGTAAACACCGTGAACATGGCGCTGGACCCCACCACGGTCAACGCCAGCGCTGCCAGTACCGGCCCGCGGCCCAGTACGCGGATTTCGGCCATCAGGCTTCCCCCTTTTGGAGCGGGCGTATTCGGTAGCGCCCACCACAGGGCCACCATCACGAACGCCCCGAGCCCGCTGATGCCCCAGAACGCCGTACGCCAGCCGAAGTTCTCGCCGAACCAGGTTGCCAGGGGCACGCCACCGATGGTCGCCAGGGTCAGCCCGAGGAACATCGCGGCGACGGCCCCCGCGCGTTTGTCGGGCGCCACCACACTCGCTGCCACGATGGAGCCGATGCCGAAGAATGCCCCGTGATTCAGCGATGTCACCAACCGGGCGACCATCAGGGTCTGGTAGTCGGTGGCCAGGGCTGACAGCAGATTACCCAGGGTGAAAATGGCCATCAGGCCCACCAGCAGATAACGGCGCGCCACCCTGGCTGTCGCGAGGGTCATGATCGGGGCGCCGATCAGCACGCCCATGGCATAGGCGCTGACCAGCAGCCCGGCGGCGGGAATGGAAACACCGAGGTCGGCGGCGATCCCGGGCAACATGCCCATGGGGGCAAACTCGGTGACCCCGATGCCGAAGGCGCCGATGGACAGTGCTACAAGGGGTGGGTTGATACGCATAGGTGACTCCTCATCTTTGTATCAAATGCTACAATCACGACTTTTCAGGCGGTAGCCATCGGCGGGGCACTACAGCTTTGCGTGGAGATCACAAGTGGACATAGGCGGTCGGTCGGGGGAGATGGCGGTGTTCGCCATGGTCGCGGAGCAGGGCAGCCTCTCGGGGGCGGCTCGGGTGCTGGGCCTCACACCGTCATCCATCAGCCGCATCATCACCCGCATCGAGGGGCGCATAGGCACCCGCCTGCTGCTGCGCACCACCCGGGCGATCACGCTCACCGCCGAAGGCGAAGCGTATTTGCGCGGCGCCCGGCGGATCCTGGCGGACATGGCCGAAGTCGAGGATGCGATCACCGACCAGGGCGCGCCACGGGGGCGGCTGAGGGTCAGCGCGGCGCTCGCACACGGGCGGCTGTCGATCGTGCCGCTGGTTGCCGCGTTCAGCGCGCGCTACCCGGCCATCGTGGTTGAGTTGCGGCTGGAGGATGAGGTGGTGGATATCCTGGGCGGGCAAGCGGACGTTGCAATCCGCTTCGGTCAATTGGCCGACAGCCCCTTGACCGCTCGCCTTATCGGCTCCATCGGCGAGGTCATAGTCGCTTCCCCGGACTACCTGGCGCGTCATGGCACACCGCAGGTGCCGCAGGATTTGCTCAACCACAACTGCCTGCGTTTCAACTTCCGCCGGGCAGCGCCCGACTGGCCGTTTCGCGTGGACGGGCGCGATTTTTCGCTGCAGGTGTCGGGTACGATCGAGGGTAACAGCGGGGAGGTATTGTCCCAGTTGGCCAAGCTGGGTGCCGGCATCGCGCGCATTGGCGCATTCAGCGTGGCAGATGACCTGGCCAGCGGTGATCTGGTGCCGTTGCTTGAAGCGTACAACCCCGGAGACCAGGAGCCGATTCACGCGGTGTTCGTCGGCGGCGCGGCGATGCCTGCGCGGGTCAGGGCATTTGTCGACTTTCTGGTGGAACACCACCCGGCGTGACCGCCACTGACACCACAGGCCGCTCCTCCTGACGCAATCCTCTTGAATACTTGCCTAATCCTGCGATCTTGCCCACCCCTGCATAGCGCCTTGATGAACCAGGGTCTAAAGTCATTCCCATCGCCCGCTAGACTAGTCAAACCACGCGCGCGCGAACCAGACGGGCCATCGATGCCCAGCGGCGAGGCCCCGTCTTGCCGTCTAAAAATACTAAAAAATGCAACACCAACCGATGATCAGCGGGTGAGCCATGGAATTACGAATTAACCAGCAGACCCACCAAGTCGACGCCGAACCCGACACGCCCCTGCTCTGGGTCATCCGCGACAACCTGGACATGACCGGCACCAAATACGGCTGCGGCCTGGCGCAATGCGGTGCGTGTTCGGTGCTTGTGGACGGCAATGTCGTGCGTTCCTGCGTCACGCCCGTTTCCGGCGTGGTCGGCCGAGAAATCACCACCATCGAAGCCATCGAGTCCGATGACGTCGGCAAGCGGGTCGTCGCCACCTGGGTCGAATACCAGGTCGCCCAATGTGGCTACTGCCAATCCGGCCAGGTAATGGCGGCCACCGCGCTGCTCAAGCACACGCCCAAGCCCAGTGATGCGCAGATCGAGGCCGCCATGGTCAACCTCTGTCGCTGTGGCACCTATAACGCCATTCATGCCGCCGTGCATGACCTTGCGCAGAAGGGAGAGGCCTGATGAACATTCGCATTGATCCCACTGCGCTGCCCTTGGTCGCGGCGCTGACTGACCCGGTGAACCTGTCCCGCCGTCGCTTCCTGGCCAGTACGGCCGTGGGCGCGCTGGTGATCGGTTTTGGCCTGCCGCTGGGGTCTGGCCGAGTGCAGGCGGCCACCGCCGCGGCCACGGCCGAACGCGGTACGCAGGTGCCGGCCTTCCTGGAGATTCGCCCGGACAACACGATTCGTTTGCTCAGCCCGTTTATCGAAGGCGGCCAGGGCACGTTCACCGCGATGGCGCAGATTGTCGGCGAGGAGTTGGACGCCGACCCGGCCACGTTCCTGGTTGAGTGTGCCCCGCCCGGTGAAGCCTTTGTGGTGATGGAGAACGGCATGCGCATCACCGGCGGCAGTATGTCGGTGCGGATGAGTTACCCCACGATGCGCCGGCTGGGTGCGCTGGCCCGGGCGATGTTGCTGGAGGCCGGGGCGCAGGCGCTGAAGGTACCGGTGAGCGAGCTGTCGACCGAGCCGGGCAAGGTGGTACACGCGGCGTCCGGGCGTTCCCTTGCGTATGGCGAGTTGGCCGGGCGGGCGATGGACCTGCCGGTACCGGATGTGTCCAGTGTGAAGCTGCGCGACCCAAGCCAGTTCCGTTGGATCGGCAAGCCGGTGAAGCGTCTTGATGCGTATGACAAGTCCACCGGCAAGGCGCTGTACAGCATTGATATGAAGGTCGACGGCATGCTCCATGCCGCCGTGCAGCATGCGCCCCGGCTCGGCATGACCGTGGGCAGCCTGCGCAACGAAGACCAGGTCAAGGCCATGCCGGGCGTGCATTCGGTGCATCGCCTGCCCGGTGCGGTGGCGGTGGTGGCCGAGCGTTGGTGGCATGCCAAGCGTGCGGTGGAGTCGATTCAGGTCGACTGGCTGGAGCCGACGGCTGATTCCAAGGTGCGCGGGATGCCGAAGGACTTTTCCAGCGACGAGCATTTCAAGCGCCTGGCCGCAGAAACCGGCCCGGCCCGTGATGATGAGAACGAGGGCGACGTGGCCGGCACGCTGGCCAATGCCAAGACCAGGGTCGAGGCCACTTACCACAACCAGTACCTGCACCATGCCCAGTTGGAGCCGCCTTCGGCGCTGGCGCGCTTCAACCCTGACGGTTCGCTGGAGATCTGGCTGCCGAATCAGGCGCAGGACATGTTCCTGGCCGATATCGCCAAGCGCACCGGCCTGGCCCCGGAGCGGATTACCCTGCATTCGCCGTTGTTGGGTGGTTTTTTCGGGCGGCACTTCCTGTATGACTCGGCCAGTCCTTACCCGCAGGCCATCGAGTTGGCCAAGGCGGTGGGGCGCCCGGTGAAGTTGATCTGGAGCCGCGAAGAAGAATTCCTGCGGGATGTGCTGCGCCCGGTCGCAGCGGTGAATTTCCGTGGGGCGCTGGACAGCGACGGCTGGCCGGTGGCGATTGAAGCGGTGAGCGCCACGGAGGGACCGACCGAGGCCCTGGCGGGCAAGCAGGGCGAGAAGCTCGACCCGACGGCCCTTGAGGGACTGTCCGGCAAGTCCTATGCGATTCCCAACAAGCGTATCGCGCAGATCTATGTGAAGGGCCCGGTGATGCTGGGCTACTGGCGTTCGGTGGGCAATTCGCTGAATGACTTTTTCTACGAATCCTTCCTGGATGAACTGGCCGACAAGGGGGGCAAGGACCCGTTCGAGTTGCGCCTGCATCTGTTGCGGGATAACCAGCGGCTGACCACTCTGCTGAAGGCGGTGGGCGAGTTGTCGGGTGGCTGGAAACGTGGGCCGTTTGTTGCCGAGGACGGCAGCAAGCGCGCACGAGGGGTGGCGATGGCGTCACCGTTCGGCACCCAGACGGCGGTGATTGCCGAGGTGTCGATCGAGAACGGCCAGGTCAAGGTGCATGACATCTGGCAGGCAATCGACCCGGGCAGCATCGTCAACCCGGCGATTGTCGAGGCGCAGGTGAATGGGGCAGTGTCGCTGGGCTTGTCCCAGGTGCTGTTGGAGGAAGCGGTGTATGTGGACGGCTTGCCTCGGGCGCGTAACTACGATTTGTACCCGGTGCTGCCGCCTTCGCGGATGGCCCGGGTGCACGTGCGCGTGATCGAGAGCGGGGAAAAAATGGGCGGTATTGGCGAACCGCCGCTGCCCGCCGTGGCGCCTGCCGTGGCCAACGCCGTCGCGGCGTTGACCGGGCAGCGTGTTCGCAGCATGCCGTTAAGCCGCCACTCCTTCACCTGACCGGGGCCTGAGCACTTATGAACAACCGTCGATTCGCAAGAACCGTTGGCTGGCTGGCGCTGCCGTGCCTGGTCGCCGCAGGCCTGCTGGCCTGGTATGTCACCCGCGAGCCTGTCTCGCCGCTGGGGGCCGAGCCCGTCGCCACGGACCCGGCGCTGGTCGCCCGAGGCGAGTATGTCGCCCGGCTCAGCGACTGTGTGGCGTGCCACAGCGTGCCCAACGGCAAGCCCTTTGCCGGTGGCCTGGAGATGGCCACGCCGCTGGGGGCGATCCACGCCACCAACGTCACGCCAGACCCGGAAACCGGTATTGGCAGCTACAGCCTCGCCGACTTCGACCGCGCGGTGCGCCAGGGTGTCGCGCCGGGTGGGCGCCGCCTGTATCCGGCGATGCCGTACCCGTCCTATGCCAAGCTCAGCGACGATGATGTGCGCGCCCTGTACGCGTTCTTCATGAAGGGCGTGGCGCCGGTGCAGCAGACCAATATCAAGAGTTCGATCCCGTGGCCATTGAATATGCGGTGGCCGATCGCGCTGTGGAATGGCGTGTTTACCGACAGCAAGCCGTATGTCGCGAAGGCCGGGAAGGATGAACTGTGGAACCGGGGCGCCTACATCGTGCAGGGCCCGGGGCATTGCGGCAGTTGCCATACGCCACGGGGCCTGGCCTTCAACGAGAAGGCACTGGATGAAAGTGGCAAGCCGTACCTGGCCGGTGGCTTGCTCGACGGCTGGTACGCACCGAGCCTGCGGGATGATCCCAACACCGGCCTGGGGCGCTGGAGCGAGCCGGAAGTGGTGCAGTTCCTCAAGACCGGTCGCAACAAACATGCGGTGGTTTATGGCTCGATGACCGAGGCGTTCAACAACTCCACGCAGTTCATGAGCGACGATGACCTGGCGGCGATTGCACGCTATCTGCGGTCATTGCCGGGCGACGAGCAGCGCGACGGTGCGGCCTGGCAGTATCAGGCGGTGTCGGCTGCGCAACGCCTGGATGCGCCGGGTGCGCATACCTATGTGACCCGCTGCGCCTCGTGCCACGGGCTGGAAGGCAAAGGGCAACCGGACTGGATGCCGCCGCTGGCCGGCGCCACCTCCGCACTGGCCAAGGAGGACGCCTCGGCGATCAACATCACCCTCAATGGCTCGCAGCGCGTAGTGGCGGCCAATGTGGCGGACGCTTATCGCATGCCGGCGTTCCGTGAGCAGTTGTCGGACCAGGAGATTGCTGAAGTGCTGACGTTTGTGCGCGGCACCTGGGGCAATCAGGGTGGGGCGGTGGATGCCAAGGCGGTGGGCAAGTTGCGTGAGCACACGGGCCCGGCGAGCAGTAGCCCGATCATTCTGCAAATGCGCTGAGGGAAATGCGCCTTGTGAGGGAGGCGCTTTGTGTAGGAACTGCTTTATGTGGGAGCGGGCTTGCTCGCGAAGGCGGTGTGTCAGTGAAGAACTTGCTGACTGACACACCGCCTTCGCG